>JBIHZQ010000035.1:0-19560 GCA_044231345.1 Flavobacterium sp. | reverse complement strand
AATTATTTTCAATAAGGTATTTCTAAAAATAACAATAAGTTTAAGTAAATTTGCGACTTATTATCAAACTGTGCAAAAAGAAATCGTAGTTATTATTGGAGGTCCGGGGACAGGAAAAACCACTATCATTGATGAATTAAAATCAAGAGGTTTTTGTTGTTATCCAGAAATTTCAAGACAGGTTACCTTGGAAGCAAAAAAACAGGGGATTGAACAATTATTTTTAGAAAACCCTTTGCTTTTCAGCGAATTGCTCTTGGAAGGCAGAAAAAAACAATTACTTAGTGCACAAACGGAGGCTCATTCTATTGTTTTTTTAGACAGAGGCATTCCTGATGTACTAGCTTACATGCATTATATTGGAGATAGTTACCCTGCATTTTTTAATCAAGCATGCCAGGAAAATAAATATACTAAAGTCTTTATATTGCCACCTTGGGAAGAAATTTACATTAGTGATAATGAACGTTATGAAAATTTTGAACAAGCAAAACTCATTAATAACCACCTTATTGAGACCTACAGTAACTACGGTTATGAATTAATTGAAGTTCCAAAAGATTCATTAGACAACAGAATACTTTTTATCTTAGAGGCTATTTCTAAATAGTAGCATAATTCAAAAAACTTCTGTTTAAAAAAATCAACTTGCAGAAATAATGATGGCAACAGCAGAGGAAATTTTAAAAAAATACTGGAAACACAGCGCTTTTCGTCCTCTCCAAAAGGAAATTATTGACTCGGTTTTAAGTGGGAAAGATACTTTTGCTTTATTGCCAACTGGGGGTGGAAAATCCATTTGTTTTCAGATACCTGCATTGATGAACGACGGAATTTGTTTGGTCATTTCTCCGTTAGTAGCTTTAATGAAAGACCAAATCAACCAATTACAGTCGAAAGGAATAAAGGCAATTGCACTAACTGGCGGCATAAAATCCGAGGAAATGATTACGCTTTTAGATAATTGTGAATTTGGAAATTATTCGTTTTTATATGTATCACCCGAACGTCTTCAATCCGATTGGATAATTAACCGGATAAAAAACCTAAACATCAATCTAATCGCTATAGATGAGGCACATTGCGTGTCACAATGGGGTCACGATTTTAGACCGGCTTACTTAAAAATAGGTGCCCTTAGAGCATTTTTTCCTTCCGTACCTTTTCTGGCTTTAACAGCTACTGCCACTGCAAGGGTTAGAGATGACATAGAAAAACAACTCCATTTAAATTCACCCAACACGTTTCAACTATCATTTGAAAGAAAAAATATTGCTTATTTGGTTATTGCCATTGAAGACAAGTTGTATCGAATGGAACAAATTTTAAAAAAAAATCCAGAACCCGCAATTATTTATGTCCGAAACAGAAAGTCATGCAGTGACATTTCAACCCAACTTTCTGCTTTAGGATTCAGAACAACCTTCTATCATGGTGGGTTAACTACCAAGGAAAAGGAAAAAAACATGCAGTCTTGGATGTCCGAGGAAACTCCCATAATTATTGCTACCAATGCATTTGGAATGGGTATTGACAAGCCTAATGTAAAAACAGTCATACACATTCAATATCCCGAAAATCTAGAAAACTATTATCAAGAATCTGGTCGCGCGGGAAGAAATGGCGAAAAGGCATACAGCATTTTACTTACAAGTCCGTCAGACGAGATTATTGCAAAAAACCAATATATTTTCTCCTTACCAGACAAAGCATTTCTAACACAGTTGTACATTAGGCTAAACACCTATTTTCAAATTGCTTATGGCGAAGGAATGGATGAGCGATTTGTATTTAATCTAAATCAGTTTTGTAGCCGGTATCAATTTCCTGTATTAAAAGCTTTTCAAGGACTTCAATTTCTTGATCGGCAAGGAATACTCAGTCTGTCACAAGAATTTTCAGAAAAAATTACGATACAATTTATAATTCCCTCTAAAGAAGTCGTACGGTACATCAGTCTAAATCCTAAGGACGAACCGATATTGTTGACTTTATTACGAACCTACTCTGGGATATACGAGTTAGAGACTACCATTAATATCAGTTTAATTGCCAAAAAAGCCGCTGCATCTGAAAAAGAAGTCAATTTGCTTTTGCAAAAATTAAAAGAAAAAAACATCATCGAATATCAAGCAAAAAACAATGATGCGACACTGACTTTTAATGAAATCAGAGAAGACGAAAGAACCATAAATCGAATATCAAAATATTTAGAATTACAAAACAATTTAAAAAAAGAACAATTAGAAGCAGTTATTGATTTTATTTCCGACAAAAAGCAATGTAAATCGGAATATATTTTGAATTATTTTGGAGAAAAAACAACTTCGAAATGCGGTATTTGTTCTAATTGTTTATTGGATACTAAAACCTCTAATTCTAATCAATCGTTAGTCGAATTGATCAAATACACGCTACAAGATAAAGAATTAAGCTCAAGAGAACTAGAAACCATAGTTAATAAATCATCAGTTGACATTATCTTTGCACTGCAACATTTATTAGAATTAGGCACTATTGAAATACAATCAAATAATCGTTATAAGCTAAAATAATTATGAAAAAATTACGGATTGTTTTTATGGGAACCCCAGATTTTGCTGTTGGAATACTCGATTCTCTGATAAAAGAAAATTACGAAATAGTTGGTGTCGTAACAGCTACAGATAAACCAGCGGGAAGAGGTCAAAAAATAAAATATTCTGCGGTAAAAGAACATGCTTTAGCACATAATTTACCCATTTTACAACCTGACAATTTAAAAGACGAAACATTCCTGTCCGAATTAAAGGCTTTAAATGCAAACCTTCAACTAGTCGTTGCCTTCAGAATGTTGCCAAAAGCAGTCTGGGAAATGCCTGAATTGGGTACGTTTAATCTTCACGCATCGCTCTTGCCAGATTATCGGGGGGCAGCTCCTATTAATTGGGCAATTATAAATGGGGAAATTACTACAGGAGTTACCACTTTTTTTATTGACGACAAAATCGATACAGGCGCAATGATTGTTAGCAATTCTTTAGAAATAAAACCTTTTGAAAATGCAGGAGAACTTCATGATAGATTATTAAAATTAGGAAGTGAAACGGTAGCACAAACTTTAAAATTAATTGAAAATGAAATGATAAAAACTACCATTCAAGAAGATTCTAAAAATAATAAGCTTGCCCCAAAATTAAATAAAGAAAACTGTAAAATTGATTGGACAAAATCAGCACACGAAATTCATAACATAATTCGTGGTTTGTCGCCTTATCCTTCTGCCTGGTGTTTACTGAAAGATTCTTTTCAAGAATACACTATTAAAATATATGAAGCAACATTTTATATTGAAGAACATGCCTATAAAATTGGAACGCTAATAATAGGTAAAAAGGAAATGAAAGTAGCGGTTAGAGACGGATTTATTCAAGTTTTAAGCATTCAATTTCCTGGAAAGAAAAAGATGAATGTTGTAGAATTCTTAAACGGAGTGTCTTTTTCGTCTCAAGCAATGGTCTGTTAGGGTGCTAAAACACTGATTTTAATAGGAAAATCGCTTGGTTTATCAACAAATAAAGCAAGTTATCAACAAAACAGGCAAAAAAAAATGAAAAGCGTTGTGTCATAAGTAATTCCTATTAATTTTGTTATTATAATTTAAGTTTAACCAACAATTAATAACTATCATTATGAACAAATCAGAATTAGTTGATGCTATCGCTGCAGAAGCAGGAATCACAAAAGCAGCTGCAAAATTAGCTTTAGAATCATTTTTAGGTAACGTAAGCGGTACTTTGAAAAAAGGTGGAAGAGTATCTTTAGTAGGTTTTGGATCTTGGTCAGTTTCTAAAAGAGCTGCTAGAGACGGAAGAAACCCACAAACTGGAAAAACAATAAAAATTGCTGCTAAAAATGTAGTGAAATTTAAAGCAGGTGCTGAATTAGAAGGATCAGTAAACTAATCTAATTCTAATTAAACAATTAAAAACCTTCCTTTGGAAGGTTTTTTTTATGCCTTTATCGAAAAAAAAGATGACACTATCAAATAGTATTTACTTTTATAAAAAAAACTAATGATTCTAGAAAAATTAAAAAAAGGAACGCTACTAATAGCAGAACCTTCAATAATAGGAGATTATTCGTTTTCAAGAACTGTGATACTATTAGCCGAACATACTAAAGAAGGGTCTGTTGGATTTATTATTAACAAACCCTTAAAATATACCTTAAATGATTTAGTTCCTGAAATAAATGCTAATTTTCAAATATTTGACGGTGGACCTGTAGAAAAAGATAATTTATATTTCATCCATAACATACCTGAACTTATCCCAAATAGTATTGAAATTTCTAATGGAATTTATTGGGGTGGTGATTATGAATTAACCAAAAACTTAATCAATAGAGGTGAAATTCAAAAGGAAAATGTGCGTTTTTTTCTTGGTTATTCTGGATGGGAAACACATCAATTAGAGAGTGAAATGAAAAGTAGTTCATGGATAATTTCGGAAAACCCATACAAAAGCAAATTAATTGAAAAAGCTGCTTCTGATTTTTGGAAAGAAAAATTACTAGAATTGGGAGGAGAATACCTTATTTGGTCGAATGCACCTGAAAATCCAAATTACAATTAAATATAATGTTCATTAAATTTTTCAAGTAACGAACTAGAAAATTTAGTTTCGAATTCTTTTTTTCGATATTTAGTTATTGGTTGAATACCAAAAATTACATTGGTTAGAAACAACTCCTCTGCTTTTTGCAAATCAAATGGCGAAATTGGCGCTTCAATTAGCTCAATTAAATTCAATTTTTTTACTAGTTCAAAAACTTTTTTTCTAAAAATTCCCATATGACAACCTTCGGAAACTGGTGGAGTGATTAGAATGTTGTCTTTAATCATAAAAATATTGGCTTGCAATGCTTCTATTACATTTTTTTGATCATTCAACAATAAACAATTATCTAATCTATTTTCTTTTGCAAAAATACTTCCCGTAATATTTATAATTTTATTAGTTGTTTTGACGGTTGAAATTAATTGCTTGGTGATAAAGAAATCTTTGTATAAATCTACTTCATAGTCATTTTTTTCAATTCGATAGGTTTTTAAAGGCAAAGGACTGACTTGAACAATAAAAGACACTTCATTGGTAACGGGAAGATAGTATCCACCTTCATTACGATAAACCGTTATTCTGGCTCTAGCAGAATTTTCGATAGAATTTGCTTTTGCTAAAGAAATAATTTGTTCTTCTAAGTATTCCATCGTAAAAGACATCGGAATTTCCATCCTTACGATTCTCATTGCAGCCATTAATCGAAAATAGTGCTCTTCAAAAAAAAGAATTTTGTTATCTACTATTTTAACGGTCTCAAAAACCCCATCCCCAAACAAAAAGGCACGATTATTTACAGACAATTGAGAAGTTTCGGAAACAAGAGAGCCATTAAAATTTATCATAAAAAAAAGTCACGCATTAGCGTGACAAATATAAGTTTAAAAAAATAAAATTAAACCGATCCGATTACATGTTTTAAGTCGGAAATTTGATTTTCCCATAATAATTTTGACTCTTCTAAATCTTCTTCAACAGCATAATCTGTTACCATTAAAGAAACGTCTTTAGTGATTTCGTCCTCTAAAATACGTAGTTCAAAATAAAAATCGGTATCTCTATTGCCTTCATCTATCCATCTAAATTTGACTTTTTCACCTGTCTTTTTTGAAGACAATCTCGCTTTCTCCTCTGACCCATCCCATATAAAGGTAAAAAATTCTCCTCTAGAATTAACATTATCAGCAAACCACTCAGATAAACCTGACGGAGTCGAAATGTATTGATATAATAATTGTGGCGAAGAATTCAAGGGGAATTCTAATTCGTATTTTATTTTTTCGTCCATGAGCGTAAACTAATTTTTTGTGAAATATATATATAATATTATAAATATAAAAGCTTTTTAAAAAATAATATTTTTTATTAGTTAATGTTTGCTACCTATGATATTAGTTTTATATTTGCACCCGCAATCAGTGATTATCAAAACCTTTTGGCGAGGTAGCTCAGTCGGTTAGAGCGCAGGATTCATAACCCTGAGGTCGAGAGTTCAAATCTCTCTCTCGCTACAAAAACAAACCCCTAATTTACAACATATTAGGGGTTTTTTATTGGTTTTAATTATAGAATTTTACATTATATTTTGATAAATTTCATTGTAGCAACTCCTTTACTACTTTGAACTCTAATAAAATACATTCCAGATTTTAATGAATTCATATCAATAGTTTCACTTCCCGTTTCATCCTTCATCACTAACAATCCATTTGTACTAAAAATTTCAACTTTTGAAACATTAGTATTTGTTTCAAAAGTTAATGAATCTTTTACTGGATTAGGGTACATCGCTATTTTAAACGAACCTCCACCACAATTAGAATCAACTATTACAGTATCGTTATTGTTTTGAAAACATTGATTTTGCATATAAACAACTTCCTCCGCATCACAACAAATAGAACTTAAATTTGGATTGCCTGAAAAATCTATATACTCTTCAATGATGTCATTTTTTGTAGACAAATTGATCAATAGATTGTTTTTGCAAATTAAATTTTTCAAATTAAACATACTATTTAAATCCAAAGAACTGAGTAAGTTTCCTTCACAAAAGAAGTTTTTTACATAATCAACATTGGTAATATTTAAAGTACTAATTATATTGTTTGAAATGGAAATGGATTCAAGATTTGTACAATTACTCAAATCTAAGCTTGAAATATTATTTCCGGTTAAATCTAAATTAATTAATTTGGTTTGATTGTCTAAATTAAGAGACGTTAATCTATTATACAAAGGATAAGTGAATGAATCCGAAGAACCAACGCAAGTTAAATTTAATAAATTTACAGCATCCGAAATATCAATCGTTGGAAGTTTTCCTAAAAACCTTAAACTTTTTAAGTTGACAAGATTATTGAAATTAACAGTCGTTAGTGAGGGACAATAAATATCAACATTTCTTAAAAGAATGTTATTTGATAAGTCTAAGGAAGTTATTAAATCACTTGAGCATTGTAATTTAACTAAATTAATATTGTTTGCGATGTTTATATTGGATAATGTAGTCGAACCTACTGAATTAATAAGACTTAATTGCTCTAAATTGACTAAACTTGGTTGTGAAAAACTCGGGAAATTGGCAAAATAGGAATTAATTACTTTTAAATTGGTAAAATACTGCAGTCCTTCTAAATCTGTGATATTTAAATAATAAAAATCCAAACCAATTACGTTCAGCGCTTCTATTGTATTAATTTCACCATCGTTATTTGCATCAATAGGAGGATAAGTAGTAACTACATTGTAATCTTGACTAAAATTAATTTGTGCGCCTACCAAAAATTCCTTTAATATAGGATCTGTAAAAGTGATGTTTTGAGCATTGGTAAATTGGAAAAGAAAAAAACACATTAAAAATAGTTTTGTTTTCATATACTGTAAATATTTGTTAATCAAAATAATAGTAAGTTGCAAAACTAATAATTAAAAGTTAATAAATAAAAATAGTCACTTTTAATAAATTGAATATCTTTTTAATGCTCTAAAACAAATATGACGTTCAAATGTTCTCTTCTAACAACAACAAACCCCTACTGTAAAAATAATAGGGGTTATTAAATGCTCCTTTTTTATATTATTTACTAGAGGAATCGATTGTAAAATTGACTTTCTTCTTACCTTGATCAGTTTCTTTTAAAAATTGAATTAGTCCATTCATAAATATTTTTTGATCGTCATACAGTGCCATATGACTTCCGTTGGGACAATACAAGTAACTGCCACTTGGAAATTGTGTTGCCATCCATTGCATGTGTGCTGGATCCATAGTATCGTGTTTAGCACCAATGGTCATTGTTGGGGTTTTAATATTTTTTAGTTGGGCTGTAATATCCCAATTCGCTAATTTTCCTCCAACACCAAACTCGCTTGGTCCTTGCATGGTGACATACAGTGATTGGTTTAATTTACTAAAAGAACGGCTTACCGGTTCGGGCCATTGTGCAAGTGGAATTCTACAGATGTGTTCTACATAAAAATTAGGCATTAGTAATTCCATATACCTGGGATTAGCAAAGTCCTTCTTCGCTTCGATTGCACGAATTTCTTTCAAAACTTCTGGCTTCATTTGCTTAGACAGTACCTCATCCGCATATTTTCCATATTCAGGTGCGCTAGCCATCATGTTTGAAATGATTAGTCCTTTTAAATTATCTTGATATTTTAAAGCATATTCTGCGGCTAAAATTCCACCCCAAGAATGTCCTAATAAATAAAAATTATCCTTGTTCAATCCTAATTGTTTTCTTACTTGCTCCACTTCTTCCACATATCTAGGCAAATCCCAATAAGCGGTATCGTTTGGATTGTCTGAATTTCCACACCCTAACTGGTCATAATAAATAAATTCAATCCCTTCTTTTGGCAAAAAACTCTCCATCGCTTCAAAATATTCGTGTGTTGCTCCTGGCCCTCCGTTCAATAATAATAATTTAATGGTGGGGTTATTCCCAATGGATTTTGTCCATATTTTATGTTCTCCCATTGGCGTTGTAATGGTCAGTACTTTTACGCCTCCTGTTTGAATGCCACTTTCGTGTGGTGCATAATAGTTTTCGGAGGTAGTATTTGTGTTTTTGTTACAAGAGCTAAAAACAATACCGATGGCACAAAAAAGAGTGATTAAAAATACAATTCTTGATTTCATAATGGGCTAGATTAATAAGTTAAAAATATAAATGTACTATAATTCAGTAAAATACTTTGCAAACTAATGATAAAAAAATAAGCTTCCCAAAAGAGAAGCTTATCCAATTGTAACTCGATAAGTTATTTATTTCAATAATTCCATTTTTAATGCCTCAAAAGCAACGGTTTTTTGTTCCCCAGAAATAAGATTTTTCAGAGAAAAATTACACTGACCTACCTCTGTTTCTCCTACAATTACGGCAAATGGAATACTTCTCTTGTCTGCATACTGAAATTGTTTTCCAACCTTAACTGCATCAGGATATAATTCTACTTTAATTCCAGCTTCTCTTAGTTCTTTGATGGCTTTCATAGAATAGGCCACTTCATTTTCGCCATAATTTATGAACAACGCTTTTGAAGTTGTGGCGACCGTATTGGGAAACAAGTCTAACTCTTCCAAAACTAAATAAATTCGATCTAGTCCGAATGAAATACCCACTCCACTCATGTCTTTCAAACCAAAAATTCCTGTCAAATCATCGTATCGTCCACCACCACCTATAGAACCCATTGCCACCGATTTTGGGGGCACTACTTCAATTATGGTACCGGTATAATAATTTAATCCCCTTGCAAGGGTAACTTCTAAATCCAGCGAAGCACTATGTAAGCCTAGACTAGCCAAGTTTTGACAAATAAATTTCAATTCTTCAATTCCCTTCATTCCTTCTGTTGAAGTTGCTAGTAGCAGTGCTAACTTTTCGATTTTTTCTAGAATTGTTCCTGTAAAATTAAATAATGGTTGAACTTTTTGAATGGCTTCATTCGAAATTCCTTTTTCAATCAGTTCTGTTTTTACTCCGTCTTCGCCAATTTTTTCTAATTTGTCTAACGCTACGGTAAAATCAATTAGTTGGTCAGAAGCTCCAATTACCTCAGCGATACCAGCCAATATTTTTCTATTATTAATTTTAATGGTGGTTCCTTTTAGACCCAAATCAGAAAATACTGCATCATACAACTGTATTAGTTCAACTTCTTGCCACAACGATTTTGATCCAACCACATCAGCGTCACATTGATAGAATTCTCTGAAACGTCCTTTTTGCGGGCGGTCGGCTCTCCAAACTGGCTGAATTTGATATCTTTTGAATGGAAATTCAATTTCGTTTTGGTGCTGAACTACATACCTAGCAAAAGGAACGGTCAAATCATAGCGAAGTGCTTTTTCGGAAATACTTGCGGTTAATTTACTGCTTTCTTTACTTTGTAATGCCTTTTCATCGGCTTTAGCCAAATAATCTCCCGAATTCAAAATCTTAAAAATTAGTCGATCTCCCTCTTCTCCATACTTGCCCATTAACGTCTCTGAATTTTCAAACGAAGGCGTTTCTATGGGCTGAAAACCGTACTTTTCAAAATTGTTTTTAATTATCGAAATAATGTACTGCCGTTTGGCAACTTCTTTGGGAGAAAAGTCGCGCGTGCCTTTGGGAATACTTGGTTTTTGAGCCATATTATTTGCAGATTTTAGTTGGCCGATTATAGATTATTTGAATCTAAGCCTATTTATTCCGTAAAATCTAATTTATTAAACATCGATTTCACAATGCAAATATCTTATTTTTATACTAAATAATACCCCTTGATAAAGTAAACTTGTAACAAAATGTGTATTTTCGTATCAAACTAAGATGATGTTCAAATTAATTAAAGAAAATATTCGCATTGCAGTCGGTTCAATCCGAACACAGTTATTACGAGCCACTTTGACCGTACTTATTATCGGAATTGGAATTACCGCTTTGGTAGCTATTTTGACAATCGTCTCTGCTTTAAAAAATAAACTTTCAACTAATTTTGCTTCGATGGGTTCAAACACCTTTACTATCGAACAATACGAGAGTACTTCCAGAAGGCGTGGTGGTGGTGAAGTTGAAAAAATTAACCCCATTATTTCCTACCCTGAAACACGAGCGTTCAAAGAAAACTATAACTATCCTCTAACACAAACGTCACTTTCTTTTACCGCGACTTCCAATGCAGAAGTTAAATATGAATCAAACAAAACAGATCCAGAAATAGCGGTTTTAGGAGTTGACGAACATTTTTTAATAAATTCTGGACTCGAAACTACTGTTGGAAGGAATTTTACAGGATTTGACATTGACAATAACGCCTATGTTTGTATCGTGGGTTCTGATTTCGGAAAAGGATTACTTAAAGAGGTTAATCCAATTGACAAAATTATCTCAGTTCGTGGCGCAAAATTCAAAGTCATCGGAATGTTGAAAGAAAAAGGCTCTACTTTTGGCAACAGCCAAGATCTAAGACTTTTAATCCCAATTCAGGTAGCACGTTCATTATTTACGGCACCAAATATCAATTATACGTTGAGCGTAATGGTAAATCGAGAAGAGTTTTTAGATGAAGCGGTTGAAAATGCTACAATTACCATGCGTAAAGTACGAAAGTTAAATCCAGTTCAAGATAGTAATTTTGGAATTTCCCGAAGCGACGATCTTATCAATAAAATTGGAGAAATTACAGGAGTTCTAACGCTCTCCGCTTGGATTATAGGCATCATCACTATTTTTGGTTCCTCCATAGCACTCATGAACATCATGTTGGTTTCTGTGACTGAACGAACTCGTGAAATCGGGGTTAGAAAAGCCCTTGGTGCTAAAAAACGAACTATCGCTTTTCAGTTTTTTATTGAAACATTAATCATTGGACAGCTTGGAGGATTGGTCGGGATTATCCTAGGAATAACTATTGGATTTGCCATTTCTACTGCGCTAGATTTTGGATTTGTAATTCCGTGGGGGGCAATTATTGCAGCATTTATTACCACTTTTATTGTAGCCGTAGTTTCTGGCTCCTACCCTGCTCTAAAAGCAGCTAAATTAGACCCCATTGAAGCTTTACGATACGAATAAAGAATGGTTTTTATTAAATTGAAGCTCGAATCATTCGGTCATTACCATAACAATCTTTTAAAAGCTGTACCTTTTTATAACCCATTTGTTCTAATAATGTTACCGTTTCTTTGCCTAAATATTGATTAATTTCAAAATATAATTTACCGCCTTGAACAAGACTTTTAAGAGCTAGTTCTCCGATTTTTTTATAAAACACTAATGCATCATCATCGGCAACAAAAAGTGCTAAATGAGGTTCGTAATCCAATACATTTTTCTTCATTTCTTCTTTTTCCAAATGGCGAACGTAGGGCGGATTAGAAACGATACAATCAAATTGCGGTCCCAAATCAGTCGTTCTCAAAATGTCCCTTTGTATAAAAAAAACTTGAACATTATTCCGTTCCGCATTTTTTTTGGCCACAGCCAAAGCATCGGACGAAACATCTATCGCAGTAACAGAAGCCGTTGGTAAATTTTTAGCCAATGCTATAGCAATACAACCACTTCCCGTGCCAATATCAAGAATTCGTGGAGTTGAATTATTAACAAGTCTATTTTCGCTGAGAACTAACGATACTAATTCTTCCGTTTCTGGTCTTGGAATTAAAGTAGCATTATTTACTTCAAAATCAAGTCCAAAAAAATTAGTTTTTCCCAGGCAATATTGTATTGGAATTTCTAATTTGAGTTGTTCTACAATAGCATCCCATTTCTTCAAATCATTTTCAGAAATTATTAAATTAGGTGCAAGAGCAATATCAATTCGTTTTTTTTGATGTAATTCTTCTAAAATAATATAAAAAAAACTTTCAATTTCCTCCTTATCATACAAGGGAAAAAGAGAAGCTACAAAATTAATTTTATACGTTTTAATTAGCATCTTGATTTAGTTTTTGACTTTTAAATCTAGCAACATCCAAATAGGACAACTAGTATGACCCGTTCCTCCAAGAGGAGAACAAAGATACTCAAAACCAACTTTTTTATATAGTTTTTGTGCCACAACCATTTCAGGAAGTGTCTCTAAATAACATTTTTCATAGCCTAATTCGAAAGCCTTTGTAATGCATTTTTGAATCAATTGACTTCCAATTCCTTTCCCTCTAGCTTCTTGGAGAAAATACATTTTTTGTAATTCACAATAATTCAACTCCGAATTTTCTAATTGACTTACTCCCCCTCCACCAACAATTAGTCCGTCTATTTCTATTACAAAATAAACCGATCGCGTCCCAGAATAAGCTTCAAACATTGTGTCCAATTGGGAATCGGCAAAGGCTGTTCCTGCTTTTGGATAATTATCTTCTATAAATACACGTCTGATTACTGCCGAAATTTTCGGATTGTCTTCCTTTTTGATTTCTCTAATAATGGGTGTCATTTTGAAAGTAATGTCTTATTTTTGTGGGGTGAAGATACATGAAAAATACATCAATCGATGCATCGAATTAGCTCAAAACGGACTAGGGACCACCTATCCTAATCCATTAGTGGGGAGTGTAATTGTATGTAATGGAATAATCATTGGAGAAGGTTGGCACAAAAAAACGGGAGAGCCACACGCAGAAGTAAATGCAATTCAATCCGTTAAAGACCAATCATTGCTGTCAAAATCAACACTGTATGTAAGTTTAGAGCCGTGTAGTCATTATGGAAAAACGCCTCCTTGTTCAGATTTAATTGTCAAGCACAAAATACCAAATGTTGTTATTGGAACCGTTGACCCCAACCTAAAAGTAGCGGGAAAAGGTATAGAACAACTTAAAAAATCAGGTGTTAATGTTGTTGTGGGTGTACTACAAAATGAATGCAACGAGCTTAACAAACGTTTTTTTACTTTTCACACACAAAAAAGACCATTTATCATTCTTAAATGGGCAGAAAGCATCGATGGTTTTATTGCTCCATCTCCAAGTATTCGGGCTAGTCGAGAGCCCGTCTGGATTACGGATACTTATTCAAGGCAACTCGTTCACAAGTGGAGAAGCGAAGAACAGGCACTATTAGTGGGAACTCAAACCGTACTGGATGATAACCCAAAACTAAATGTGAGAGATTGGTCAGGAAACCAACCAATTAGAATAGTTATCGATCGAACTAATCGTATTCCGAAAGAAAGTTATATCTTTAATAATCAATTAGAAACAATCATTTTTACAGAAACCGAACTGCGAAGTGCTTCAGAGAAAATAAAATATATTAAAATTGATTTTTCTGCCAATGTAGTGCAACAAATTGTGTCTCATTTATATCAATTAGCGATTCAATCGGTACTTATTGAAGGCGGGAAAATCACCTTACAATCTTTTATTGATGCCAACTTATGGGACGAAGCACGAATTTTCAAAGGGACTATTGCATTTAGTGACGGGGTAAAAGCCCCTGAATTAGAAGTAAAAAACGGACAAAAAACCAAAATTGGTAAAGAAGAACTTCAATTATTTCGAAACTATGATAACAACACTATTATTTGATTTTGGAGATATTTTTATCAATTTGGACAAAAAAGCGCCACAACTTGCCTTTGAAAAATTAGGATTAAAAAAATGGCATTCCGATTTAGAGGAAAATAATTACCAATTTGAAAAAGGTGAACTCACCGAGATGGAATTCATTGAAGGATTTCAAAAATATCTTCCCGACGCAACCGTCGAAGAAATTAGGAGTGCATGGAATTCAATTCTGTTAGATTTTCCGTTGTACCGACTAGAATTTTTACAACTGCTATCAAAAAAGTACCGCCTTTTCCTTCTCAGTAATACCGACTCAATACACATCGATAAATTCCAACATAAGGTGGGAATATCGTTTTATAGTGATTTTTATCAATGCTTTGAAAAAGTCTATTTTTCTTATGAGTTGGGAATGAGAAAACCTGATCCTGAAATATTTAACTACCTGATTGACGTGCTTGAATTATCGCCAAAAAGAACATTATTTATCGATGACAAAAAAGAAAACACCGATGCAGCGGCTAAACTGGGAATTCAAATTTGGAATTTACAAGTAGGCAAAGAAGATGTAGTTGACTTATTTGATAAAAAAATAATTTAGACCCATTTGGAAATAAAAGACACCTACAAAACAATTGAAAAAGAAACTGAAGAAGTACTCTTTAAAGAAAAAAATAGTAAATTCTTTGGGTATGCTTTTCCAGTAAGTAATGAAAAAGAGGTTAAAGAACATCTGGAAAAATTAAAGAAAAAACATTTTGGTGCAGTACATTTTTGCTATGCTTATCAAATTGGAACAGAACGAATAGTTTTTCGAGCCAACGATGATGGCGAACCAAGCAATAGTGCGGGTATGCCTATATATGGTCAAATTCAATCGTTTGAATTAACCGAAATACTTATTGTTGTTGTACGCTATTTTGGCGGAATAAAATTAGGCGTAGGCGGATTAATCTCCGCTTATAAAACCACGGCACAATTAGCACTTTCAGCATCAAATAGTATTGAAAAAACAATCAATAGCCATTTCAATCTTCACTTTGAATACAAAAACCTTAACAAGGTCATGAGGGTGATTAAAGAAAAAAACTTACTCTTGGTAGCCCAAAAAATGGAACTTCAATGTGAAATAGAAATTTCTATAAGAAAAAAAAATGCCAAAGAAATTTTTGACATTTTTGAAGCGATGCATGAAATTAAAATCATTTAATTCGAATTTAACTCTTTTAAAAGTGCCAAAATGTACTCTGGTGGGGCAATTGGACGACCTGTTTTGATTGAAACAAAAACTAAAATAAAATGCGCAGTTGTTAACAACTCATTTTTATCATTTGCTATTTCACATTCAAATTCAATCTTAACTGACGACTGACTTTTAAATGTTGTTTTAATGGTAAGTAAATCATCGTATCGGGCAGGCATTTTATAATTAATGGACATCGAAACAATTGGAAGTGCCGTCCCGCTTTCCTCCATCATTTTATAAGAAATTCCTTTATTTCTAAGCCATTCAACTCTTCCTATTTCAAAATACGGAATATAATTTCCGTGGTAAACGACTCCCATTTGATCAGTTTCTGAATATCTAACGCGTACTTGAATCTGATGTTCTTTCATGATTATTAATTTTATTAAATGATTTATTGCTTATAATTGTATACGACAAAAATTTTAAAAAATAAATTACTATTTTATTTTTTTTTAACGATTTTTGTTCACATATTTGTGACTTCAAAAAAATCAAAATTAGCAGGCCTAATTTCATCTTTTTGATTGCCCCAATAATAATACAAATAATTTAACAAACCAATGAGTAAAACTGCGCAATCAGTATGGGAAAACTGTCTGTCTTTTATAAAAGACAATATTGCAGACCAAGCATATAAAACTTGGTTTGAACCAATCAAATCAGTTGAACTAACAGATAACGCTTTATACATTCAAGTTCCTAGCAAATTTTTCTATGAATGGCTAGAAGAACACTACGTTAAATTATTGAAAGTTGCCTTAACAAAAGAACTCGGAAAAAACGCAAAGTTACTCTATAAAATTAAAATGGAGAACACTTATGGTAATAAACAACCATTTACTGAACAATTACCAAGCGCACATAGAAGTCCAATGAAAGCTCAAGAAGTTGATGCGCCATTTAAAAACCTTAATCCAGAACTTAAAAATCCTTTTGTAATTCCTGGAATCAGAAATTTAAAAATAGAATCACAGCTTAATGCAAATTATAGTTTTGACAACTTTTTAGAAGGCGATTCCAATCGACTAGCTCGATCTGCAGGGATGGCTGTAGCCAATAAACCTGGTGGAACTTCTTTCAACCCCTTATTGATATTTGGCGGTGTTGGATTAGGAAAAACGCACCTAGCCCATGCAATTGGCGTTGAAATAAAAGACAAATATCCCGAAAAAACAGTATTGTATATTTCATCAGAAGTATTCACTCAACAATACATAGATTCTGTCAAGAAAAACAATCGAAATGATTTTATTCATTTTTATCAATTAATAGATGTATTAATCATTGATGATGTTCAATTCTTGTCAGGAAAATCAGGTACACAAGATGTGTTTTTCCATATTTTCAATTCGCTACACCAAAATGGAAAACAAGTCATTTTGACTTCAGACAAGGCTCCTGTTGACATGCAAGACATCGAATTGAGATTGCTTTCCCGATTCAAATGGGGACTTTCTGCTGAATTGCACCAACCCGATTATGAAACAAGAATTGCCATATTAAAAAATATTCTGTATCGTGATGGAGTTGAAATCCCAGAGGAAATCATTGAGTACGTTGCCCGAAACATCAAATCTAATGTAAGAGAATTAGAAGGCGCCATAATATCATTGATTGCTCAATCGTCTTTTAACAAGAAAGAGGTAACACTGGATTTAGCAAAACAAGTAGTTGAAAAGTTTGTAAAAAACGTAAAAAGAGAAGTTTCTATCGATTACATTCAGAAAACAGTATCCGATTATTTTCAATTAGACTTAGAAACACTGCAATCAAAAACAAGAAAACGCCATGTGGTTCAAGCCAGACAGCTCGCAATGTTTTTTGCAAAAAAATTCACCAAGGCATCTTTAGCAAATATTGGTTCCCAAATTGGAGATAGAGATCATGCAACCGTATTGCACGCATGTAAAACCGTTGATAATTTAGTTGCCACTGACAAACAATTTAAAAAGTTTGTTGAAGACATTCATAAAAAATTATCACTTTAGTACAATTCCATTTTTTATTGGCATTTTATTCCAGCGATTAATTCAACTTAAAGTAATTACTTCGAAAATTTCCAAACGTAATATAAAGTATCTCGTCAATTTCAATTAGCACTTACAATAACTTCATAAATTCAATGAAATCATTAGGAAAGCTTTATTTAATCCCAACTACACTAGGCGAATGTGATCCAAATGAAGTATTGCCACAAAGTGTGAAAAGAGTTCTCGATTTTATTGAGGACTACATCGTGGAAAATGAAAAAACAGCTAGAAAATTTATTAAAAGTGTAGCCCCAGAAAAAATACAAGCCAATTTGCGACTTTACCCGCTCAATAAACACACCGAAATTTCTGAGTATTCTAAGATGATACAACCTTGTCTAGAGGGCAACAACGTAGGATTAATGTCAGAAGCAGGATGTCCAGGTGTTGCTGATCCTGGAGCTGTAATTGTAAAACTAGCCCATGAAAAAGGAATTCAAGTAGTTCCATTAGTTGGTCCGTCATCCATTTTACTTGCCATGATGGGAAGCGGAATGAATGGTCAAAGTTTTGCGTTTAATGGCTATTTGCCAATTGACAAATTGGATAAAAAAACAGCTTTAAAAAATTATGAAAAACTTTCCTTTGATAAAAATCAGTCGCAATTATTTATTGAAACTCCGTACAGAAATAATAAATTATTAGAAGATTTATTGCAAACTTTACAACCAAATACTCATTTGTGTGTAGCTACCGACCTCACGCTTTCAACAGAATATATTAAGACATTGAAGGTAATAGATTGGAAAAAAACCAAAGTCGATTTACATAACCGACCTACTATTTTTATCATTCACAAAACATAAACCGCTAAAAATTATATTATTTAACTTTAGCAAATCTATTGGCTTTAATGTTTTGAGTTTCATATCCGCCAAATTCATGAAGATAGACCTTTACCGAAGTTCCAAATTCGTCTTTACATTTTAATTTTCCATTAGATTTCAGAAAACGTTTCACCGAACCCGCACCACCTAAATGAGCAGCAGCTAAAATACCCGATTCGGTAATTCTAACCCCACCAACAATCTTACCTTCAAATTGGTTAATTTGCCTTTTTAGCCTCCATTTGTTTTTTGAAAGTAGGGCTATAAAAGCTTTTTCTTGCATTTTTGGACTGTTCAAAAACGCAATACTGTCATCAATTCCAATCGTTTTTAGGGTTTCTTTACCAAATTGGTATTTTCCCATATAACCCAGTGAATTAATTCTTTTGTATTTTCCTTGGGACTCTCGAAAAGCAACTGCTTCCTTAAAACCTATAAAAAAGCGTCCTGTGAAGGGGACATTGAGGTTTTTGTAATCGTTAGGTTTCTGTGAAGGGTATAAATAGGTAACTCCACTATTTTTATCAAGATGAAACCAATCGAAATTTTCTGATGAAAGTGGTTTAAAACCTGCACTTAAGAATGCTATACAACCTATCAGACATGAATAAAAAAATCCTTTTTTTAACATAAAGTGTTTTTCTTCTTAACGATGTAACCCTTTTTTAGTCGAAAGAAATGAAGAATCGCGGCTAAAAAACATCAAAATTAAAAGACCGCCCCTGCCTTTTTAAATGCAGTTTAAGAGACTATTTTCTAATTGTTAAGAAATTTCTACGGCACAAATATACATTAAAAAATATAAAGCTGTAAATCAGGTTGTTAAAGTTATCTAAATAACGTTAAAGTGTCAATATAAACGACAACAAACCTAGTGTTATTTATTTTTCTTACTTTCTAAGAATTGCTTATCTAACCAATCAACATATTTTTTTCGGTTGGCGGCATGTTGATTCAATGTGGAGGCAAATTCATGATAGCCAAATTTGGACACACTGGCACAAAAATAAATGTAGTCGTTATTCTCCGGGTTCAATACTGCTTCAATAGCAGTAATATCTGGCATAGCAATTGGTCCTGGTGGCAATCCTGAATACCTGTAGGTGTTGTAGGGAGAGTTAATTTTTAAATCGTTAAAATAAACGCGTTTAATTATTGTATCAAAATTATTCAATTTAGATTTTTTGGCAAAAATAACAGTAGGGTCCGCCTGTAGAGGCATTTCTAATTTTAGGCGATTTAAATACACTTTAGCTACACGAGGTCGTTCGTCTTTTTTGACGGTTTCTTTATGAACAATAGCGGCTAATGTAGTGACTTGAACTGGAGTCATCCCTATTTT
>JBIHZQ010000103.1:0-6587 GCA_044231345.1 Flavobacterium sp. | reverse complement strand
TACCTCTTTTTGAAGCCGATAAGATTGCTAAATTAATACCCAATACAATTCCGTCCAAATGGAGTTTAGCTCGTTTCTTAAAAGATGCAGAGGGAGAAATAAAAAAAGTACTACGCCCAGAAGATTTTGATAAAATCAAAGAATTAATAGGCCTTTCAAAAGACGATGATTTGGGTGGGGAAACCATCCAACAAGCTCAAGTATTGGAAGGAAATTTAAGAAACACAGGCATTCATGCTTGTGGCGTTATTATTACGCCGAGTGATATTACCGATTTTGTTCCTGTGGCAACTGCCAAAGATTCGGATTTGTATGTGACCCAATTTGATAACTCAGTCGTTGAAAGTGCAGGATTATTAAAGATGGATTTCTTGGGGTTGAAAACCCTAACTCTGATAAAAGATACGGTTAAATTAGTTAAGTACCGAACTGGAATCCAGCTCAATCCAGACGAATTTCCGATAGATGATGCAAAAACCTATGAGCTTTTTCAGCGTGGGGAAACTGTAGGGATTTTTCAATATGAAAGTCCCGGAATGCAAAAATACATGAAGGAATTGAAACCAACGGTTTTTGGTGATTTGATTGCCATGAATGCGTTATACCGGCCTGGACCAATTGCTTATATTCCAAGTTTTATTAAGCGAAAAAATGGTGAAGAAAAAATCGAGTATGACATTGAAGCTTGCGAAGAATTACTAAAAGAAACCTATGGAATTACGGTTTATCAGGAGCAGGTAATGCTTTTGTCACAGAAATTGGCTGATTTTTCTAAAGGCGATGCCGATGTTTTGCGTAAAGCAATGGGTAAAAAGCAGAAGGATGTCTTGGACAAAATGAAGCCAAAATTCATTTCTCAGGCTGTAGTCAAAGGACATACGGAAGAAAAATTAGAGAAAATATGGAAAGATTGGGAAGCCTTTGCTGAATATGCTTTCAACAAATCGCATTCCACATGTTATGCTTGGATTGCCTATCAAACGGCCTTTTTGAAAGCGAATTATCCTGCAGAATATATGGCGGCAGTTTTATCAAATAACATGAGTGATATCAAACAGGTTTCCTTTTTTATGGAAGAATGTAAGCGAATGGGACTAAAGGTACTAGGTCCTGATGTAAACGAGTCTTTTTATAAATTTACGGTAAATGAAAATTACGCTGTCCGTTTTGGAATAGGTGCCGTAAAAGGGGTTGGTATGGCTGCCGTACAAACAATTGTAGAAAACCGAAAGGAAAGTAAATACAAATCTATTTTTGATTTGGCCAAGCGAGTTGATTTGCGCGCTGCCAATAAAAAGGCGTTTGAAAATTTAGCATTAGCAGGAGGTTTTGATTCTTTTATTGGCACTACAAGAGCGCAATATTTTCATGAAGAGGGCGATGGAATCACTTTTTTAGAAAAAGCAATCCGTTATGGGTCAAAATTTCAAGAGAACGAAAATTCCTCTCAAGTGAGTTTGTTTGGCGATTCAAGTGAGGTTCAAATTGCAGAACCCGTTGTCCCACCCTGCGAAGATTGGTCGACCATGGAGAAGCTCGCTAAAGAAAAAGAAGTTGTGGGAATATACATATCAGGACATCCATTGGATGATTTTAAATTTGAAATGAACTATTTCTGTAATGCTAAACTAGAAGCACTAAAAAATTTAGAAAATCAAATTGGAAAAAACTTGTCATTTGCAGGAATTGTAACCAATGTAAATTATCGCACCGGGAAAAACGGAAAAGATTGGGCTGCATTTACGATTGAGGGTTACGATGAGAGTCACGAATTTAGAATTTTCGATGAAGAGTATTTAAAGTTCAGGCATTATTTAGTAAACAATCAATTTATTTATTTTAAAATTAATGTCAAAGAAGGTTGGATTAATCGTGAAACAGGCAAAAAATCGGAACCTAGAATAATGTTTCAGGACGCTAAATTATTAGCCAATGTATTGTCTTCTTATGCAAAGAAATTAATAATTAAACTCAATATTGTCGACCTTCATCCAGAATTCATTCATCAATTGAGTGCTTTATTTCAGGCTAATAAAGGAGATCATTCAGTAGTTTTTGAAGTGATGGAGTTAGAAAAAATAATTAAAAGCATTGAGCCTTTCCCACAACTTACTCTTCCAGAACTTGATCCTTATGAGGAAGACTTGGATACCGCTGAGCTAAAAGAAGTTAATTTACCTACCACCACTGAAGTGGAAGAAACAAAAGTAATTACCAAATTAGAACTGCCGAGTCGAAAATTAAAAATTAAAATTTCTAATGAGTTATTGTTAGAGCTAGAAAAAATGCAATTAAACTTTAAATTGAATTAATACCAGAAACCCTAGCCCTGATGGAAGTGGAAATCCCACAAAATGATGAGGTACGAAGCAATGAAGTGGATTGAAACGAACAGCAGGTAAAAGCTCCAAATAAGAAATGACAATACATTCATAGCTAAAACTAATTTATAATAGTGATGAATTGAGATAAAATATCTAAATTTGTATGTGGGTTAGATACTATTAATTCTGACCTTAACCTTAAAAAATAAAAAATGGCATTAGCAATAACAGATGCTACTTTTGAGGAAGTAGTTTTGAAATCAGACAAACCAGTTATGGTCGATTTTTGGGCAGCATGGTGTGGGCCTTGTAGAATGGTTGGTCCAATCATCGATGAGATAAGTGAAGAATTTGCAGGAAAAGCAGTGATAGGAAAAGTAGATGTTGATGCAAATCAAGAGTTTGCAGCAAAATACGGGGTGAGAAACATTCCAACGGTTTTGGTTTTTCAAAATGGAGAAGTAGTTGGAAGGCAAGTTGGAGTAGCGCCGAAACAGACTTATGCGGACAGTTTGAACGCTTTATTGTAAAAATAATTTACAATTTTCATGAATATAAATAAAGGTTTGGCATACTGTCAGGCCTTTTTTATTTGTGTTAATTTAATTTTTTAATCATTCCATCTTTTAATATATTTGAATGATGAAGATAGAATCTCAAATAGAAAAAATCTCTAGTTTCCAGCACTTGGAATTATTAGCTCACCAAGTAGTAGAGGGTTTTGTTTCGGGCATGCACCAAAGTCCATTTCATGGGTTTTCGGCAGAATTTGCAGAGCATAAAGTCTATAATTCTGGAGAGAGTACCAAGCATCTTGACTGGAAGCTTTATGCGAAAACGGATCGATTGTATACCAAGCGATATGAGGAGGAAACGAATTTGAGATGTCATTTGATACTCGATAATTCTGCTTCGATGCATTACCCGAAATTGAAAGAAGGACAAAATTTCTATGAAAGCAAAATAGGATTTTCCGTATTAGCCTCTGCAGTTTTGATGAATTTATTGAAGAAACAACGGGATGCTGTCGGGATAAGTATTTACTCAGACACCTATGAGTTTTATGCTCCAGAGAAAGGAAGCGATCGGCACCATCGAATGATTTTGAATCAGTTGGAGCAATTGATAACTGCTCCAAAAGAAACAAAGAGCACGGATACAATTACCTATTTACATCAAATAGCTGAGAAACTACATCAACGTTCTATGGTGGTTTTGTTTACCGATATGTTTCAATCAGGAAATGAAAAAGAACTTTTTCGCGCACTGCAACATCTAAAACACCATAAACATAAAGTAGTTTTGTTTCATGTGGTTGATGCGGCCTCGGAAGTTCATTTTGAATTTGACACCACTCCAAGAAAATTTATTGATTTAGAAACGGGAGAAGAAGTTTCTGTTTTTGCTGAGGGTATTAAGGAAGAATACGAACATTCAGTAACTGATTATTTTAAAAAAATCGCGTTAAGTTGTGCTCAAAATAAGATAAAATATGTTGCTGTAAACGTGGGAAGTGATTTTGAAAAAATAATTACTTCTTATTTAATTGAGAAACAATCCTTTGTATAGGTACTTGAATATTATTCAAACATTTTTTTGAAAACCTTTGTAGAAGTAAAAATAGGTTGTATATTTGCCACCGCAAAGAAGTTTACCTATCCCTTCAAAATAGGCTAAAGTGAAGTTTCAAAGCGATGGTTTGGTAGTTCAGTTGGTTAGAATACATGCCTGTCACGCATGGGGTCGCGGGTTCGAGTCCCGTCCAGACCGCTTAAATTGGTAAAAGTCACGTGTAAAAGCGTGACTTTTTTGCCCAAAAAAGGTTTTTAAGATTAGTTGTGTTGTTTTGCTACGGCTTTGTAACCCGTAGCCGGTTTAGTAGTTAGACCAATGAAAAGCTTTCCACTTTATTCTAATTTATTTTAGAATATCGGAGGGCTTTTTTGATTTAGCACCCTTTTTTTATTATTAGCACTTAATTTTTTAAAAACCTGATTTTCAATGAATTTATTTTCATAATTTTGAATACGTCTAATATTATTCGTTTATGAAGAACTTCGTTTTTATATTTATTGTTTTATCGCTAGTATCCTGTGAGTATTTTCAAAAGCAAATTCCAACTAAGGAAGAAGTTTTAGCGAGAGAAATGAAAGCCATTAATTGGAATGAAGTAGATGAATTCCCTTCGGTATCGAATTGCGATAGCATCGAAAGTAAATCCGAAAGAGAGCGTTGTTTTTTTGAATTTTTAGCTCAAACAATTCAACAAAAATTAAGCATAGATACGTTGTCTATTTTGTATCCTGAGTTAGATACTATAGAAGTGAAAGTAACGATTTTTCCTGACGCTTCTATGCAATTTGATCCAAAATTTCCAAAAGACAGTGTTGCTTATGACACTATAAAAATTGATAGTATCTTACGATACAGGTTACTCGATTTTCCAAAAGTAAATCCGGCGACAAAAAGAGGCCTGCCAGTAAAAACACAATTTATTTTACCAGTAATTATTAAGTCTGAATAATTGATAAAAGAAAGAATCATTTTAGGAATTGACCCAGGGACTACCATTATGGGGTTTGGAATTATTAAAATTGTTGGTAAAAATATGCAATTTGTCCAACTCAATGAGTTGCAATTGTCCAAGTACGACAATCACTATCAAAAATTAAAAATCATTTTTGAACGTACTATCGAATTAATAGAAACGCATCACCCAGACGAAATTGCGATTGAAGCTCCTTTTTTCGGAAAGAACGTTCAATCGATGTTGAAGTTAGGACGAGCGCAGGGAGTAGCCATGGCGGCAGGACTTTCGCGAGACATTCCCATTACAGAATACGAACCAAAAAAGATAAAAATGGCCATTACAGGCAACGGAAATGCAAGTAAAGAGCAAGTTGCTAAAATGCTACAACAACTTTTAGGACTCAAAGAATTGCCTAAAAATCTTGATAGTACGGATGGTTTGGCAGCAGCCGTTTGTCATTTTTTCAATTCTGGGAAAACAGTTGGCGAAAAAAGTTATTCGGGTTGGGATGCTTTTGTGAAAAATAATGAATCTCGTGTAAAAAAATAGTTTCAGGATTTAGTAATCAGTATTCAGATTTACTGTTCATAAAAATGCTAAATTAAAACACTGAATACAAAACCACTAATTACTGACCACTATTAAACTGACCACTGACCTTTAACTTATGAGCGGTATCTACATTCATATTCCTTTTTGCAAACAAGCGTGTCATTATTGCGACTTTCATTTTTCGACTTCAATGAAGAAGAAAGAGGAGATGGTTTTGGCTATTGCCAATGAATTAAAGTTGCGAAAAACGGAATTTGAGAATGAAATAGTTGAGACTATTTATTTCGGTGGAGGAACGCCATCCGTTTTGGAACTTGATGAAATTAACTTTTTGATTAGAACAGTTTTTGAAAATTATTCAGTCTCGGAAAATCCTGAAATTACACTAGAAGCTAATCCAGACGATTTAACAGAGGAACGAATTGTTGAATTGTCTGAAACAAAAATTAACCGTTTAAGCATTGGAATTCAATCTTTTTTTGAAGACGATTTGAAACTTATGAATCGGGCGCACAATTCTGATGAAGCCAAAAAATGTTTGACAATTGCTACACAATATTTTGATAATATTTCACTCGATTTGATTTATGGAATTCCAGGAATGAGTAACGATATTTGGAAAAAAAATATCGAAACAGCACTATCTTTCGGTATTCCGCACATTTCGAGTTACGCTTTAACAGTTGAACCGAAAACTGCTTTGCACAAACTTATTCAGACAGGAAAAATTAGAAAACCAAATGACGATGTTGCCCAAGAGCATTTTTCTATTTTAGTAGAACAGCTTGAAGCGAACAATTTTATTCATTATGAATTATCAAATTTTGGTAAGGAGAATTACTTTTCAAAAAATAATTCATCATATTGGTTAGGGAAAAAATACATTGGAATTGGCCCTTCCGCGCACAGTTATAATGGCATTTCTAGAAGTTGGAATGTGTCAAACAACTCACTTTATATTAAAGCATTACAAGAAAATCAACTCCCAAACGAAGTTGAAATCTTATCTATAACCGACAGTTATAACGAATATGTAATGACAGGGTTACGAACCATTTGGGGCGTTTCATTGGATAAAATAAAAATAGAGTTCGGGAGTATTTATGCTGATTATTTGA
This sequence comes from Flavobacterium sp., assembly GCA_044231345.1. Lineage (GTDB taxonomy): Bacteria > Bacteroidota > Bacteroidia > Flavobacteriales > Flavobacteriaceae > Flavobacterium. The sequence continues at coordinate 63 of JBIHZQ010000103.1, read as the reverse complement.
TGATGCAAGTTCAGAAATTCTTGAATGACGATTTGGTTTTTATAGATGAAAACGTTTTGAAGC
>JBIHZQ010000102.1:0-6615 GCA_044231345.1 Flavobacterium sp. | reverse complement strand
GGCTCAAAACTAAAATCACTTCTGCATGAAGTTAAGGCAATAAAGCTCCCGATGAGTAGAAAAATAAATGTGTAGCGCATGAAATCGAATTTTTGTAAAAATAATAAAAATCTTTAATAGAAAATAACCTATTAGGTATTACTAACGAGAATCTTTAAATATTATTCTGACACTTTTCGAGTATCATGAATAATATAGTATTTTTACATCAAAATTAGCCAAATGAGTTTTGACAAAGAGAAAATACTAACATTGTGCAATCGGTTTTCAAAAAACACCCTAATGGAAACGCTTGAAATTGAGTATATTGATGCGGGGGTAGATTTTTTAGTGGCAAAAATGCCTGTAAAACCGAGTGTTCATCAACCCATGGGACTTTTGCATGGTGGAGCTTCAGTAGCCTTGGCAGAAAGTGTGGGAAGTGCAGCTTCAATGTTATTCATTAATCCAATGGAGCAAGAAGTTCGCGGAATTGAAATTTCAGCAAATCATTTGAAAAGTATTACTTCGGGTCATGTTTTTGGAACTGCTCGAATCATTCACAAAGGAAGAACGTTGCATTTATGGGAAATTAAAATTACGGATGAATCGGATAATTTAATTTCACTTTGCAAATTGACGAATATGGTTTTGTCTAAAAAGAATTCTCAATAGTTCGTAACTAGATCAAAAAAAGATGAGTAATTTTTTTAATAAAGTCTCCACGCAACTGTATAAAAAAGCGCCTTTTGTTTTATACAAACCACCAGGAGCGCTTTTAATAACTGGTTTATTTCAAACTGATGAGGAACTTTATTCAGTTAATGATTTTAAAGAATCCGGATTTGTTTTTGCTTCTTTTGATGGGAAATCAATAGGGCTACTACCTGAAGAGAATGCTCAACGACTTACAATTGCACTCTCAGAAATACCTCTTTCGACCTCAAATGGACTAACGAAATTGGCCTATAATTCCGATTCAAAAACTGCTTTTGAAAAATTAGTTCAAAAGGCATTAGACGCCATAGAAAAAGGTTGGTTTGATAAAGTGGTGCTATCAAGAGAAGAAGTAGTAGAATTGTCTGATTTTGAATTAATGGATGTATTTTCAAGAATAGTTCATGCCCATCCGTTAGGCTACTGTTATTGTTGGTTTCATCCTAAAACTGGACTTTGGATGGGTGCTAGTCCAGAACGATTATTGCGGATTGATGGTTCGAACTATCAAACAATGGCTTTAGCAGGGACACAAGTTGGTTCGTCAGAAAAAATAGTTTGGCAAGAAAAAGAAATTCAGGAGCAAAAAATAGTCACTGACGCTATTGTTAGTGAGTTATCTACTTGTTCTATATCTATTAATATTTCCACTCCGAGTTCTGTAAATGCTGGAAATGTGGTTCATATAAAAACTGAAATTGAAGGAGTTTTGTCTGAGACAGCAACGATTAAACAATTGCTCACTCAACTCCATCCAACGCCTGCGATTTGTGGTTTTCCTAAAGAAAAGGCACTAACTTTTATTAATGAAAATGAAGGTTATGAGAGAACCTATTATGCAGGATTTTTTGGCGAATTAAACAAAAAAAGTTCGGAAAACAGCAATAAAATATCCGATTTGTATGTCAATTTGAGGTGCATGAAAGTGGATTATTTTCAACAAAAACAAGCAAAAATTTATGTGGGTTGTGGAATAGTTAAGGGCAGTATTCCCAGTAAAGAGTGGGAGGAAACGGTTAATAAATCAATGACAATGAAAAATATCGTAATATGAAATTAGATCTACTTGCCTTCGGGGCGCATCCAGATGATGTAGAATTAAGTTGTAGTGGAACAATCGCCAAAGAGGTTGCATTAGGAAAAAAAGTCGGAATTGTAGACTTAACACGTGGGGAATTAGGAACTCGAGGCACCCCAGAGATTAGGCTACAAGAAGCCACTGCAGCCGCGACTATTTTAGGAGTTTCTGTTCGGGAGAATTTAGAAATGAGAGATGGTTTTTTTGTAAACAATGAGGCACATCAGTTACAAGTGATTCAAATGATTCGAAAATACCAGCCTACTATTGTTTTGTGTAATGCGATTACGGACAGACATATTGACCATGGAAAAGGAAGTAGTTTGGTTTCTGACGCTTGTTTTTTATCGGGATTAATAAAAATCGAAACTTCTTTAAATGGAACACTTCAAAAGTCTTGGCGTCCGAAGTTAGTGTATCATTACATACAATGGAATAATATTGAGCCAGATTTTGTTGTAGATATTTCTGATTTTATAGACCAAAAAAAAGAAGCTGTTTTAGCTTATCGTTCTCAATTTTATAATCCTGATACTTTGGAACCGATCACTCCAATCGCTACCAAAAATTTTACGGATAGTATTGTTTATCGCGCACAAGATTTAGGTCGATTGATAGGGGTTGATTATGCTGAAGGTTATACCGTAGAAAGGCCTTTGGCAGTCAATAGCTTAGGAGATTTGATTTAATATTTTTCTTTTTTTCTTTGTGAAAAAAAACTTTTTGACGTATATTTGCACACGTTTAAAAAATGGTGGTTGTAGCTCAGCTGGTTAGAGTATTGGTTTGTGGTGCCGAGGGTCGCCGGTTCGAACCCGGTCAGCCACCCAAAAAACGCAAAAGCTCCGAAGTAATTCGGAGCTTTTTTTGTTTTTATTAATTTACTTATCTTCTTTGTCCACTACGGGTCTTCGGTCTCTATTTGCTAATTCCCACGCAATGGTAAAAGCATACTGAGCTCTTTTTGCTAAAGCATCAAATTCAATTTTTTCAACAGTATCAGTAGCTTTGTGATAATCATCATGAACGCCATTGAAAAGAAATACCGACGGAATTCCGTTTTTTGCAAAATTATAATGATCAGAACGGTAGTAAAAACGGTTCGGGTCTTTTTTATCGTTAAAAGTATAATCTAATTTCAAATTGATTGCTGCTGAATTTGCATTTTCGCAGATGGTATAAAGATCACTAGAAAGGTAGTCGGAACCAATAACGTAAACGTAATTATTTGAATCTGCATGCGCTACGTCTCGACGTCCAACCATATCAATATTAATATTGGCTATAGTATTTTTTAGAGGAAATAGTGGATTTTCTGAATAATATCTCGAACCGTGGAGGCCGTGTTCTTCACCAGTTACGTGTAAAAATAGGATGGATCGCTTTGGTCCATTTCCAGCATCTTTAGCTTTCATAAAAGCTTCTGCAATTTCAATTAACGCCACTGTTCCAGAGCCATCGTCATCGGCGCCGTTAAATATTTTACCGTTTTCAATTCCAATATGGTCGTAATGAGCAGAAATCACGATTATTTCTTCAGGCTTCTCAGACCCTTCGATGAAAGCCCAAATGTTTTCAGAATCAGGAAGATTTTCATTCCTTTTTTTATTTAAATATTCGGCAGGAACTACTTGGTAAAAGGAAGTTGCCCCAGTAGGGTATGAAATTCCATTTTTCTTGTATTGCTCAATTAAATAATTTCCTGCTTTTTTTTGTCCAGGAGACCCTGTTTGGCGACCTTCCATTTCGTCTGAAGCGACTATATATAGGTGTTCTTTTAACTCTTTGGCTTTGATAGTGCTGCTGTATTTTTCAGGAGTTACTGCTTTTGGCTCCAGATTTTGAGAATAACTTACCGAACAAAAAGCAAGGAAAGTTACAATGGATAAATAATGGTTTTTCATAATATTTTTAATGTAGGTTAATGAAGGTATAGAATACAAATAGGATAAGAATAACGGAAACTAAGGCTAAATTCAACACTAAAATTGACAAATTTTTAATTGCTGATTTTATTCGAGTACCACCATAGAATTTATGTGTTAATGGAAAGAAATAATATAACATCCAACCAAATAAAACAAAATCCTTACCTGTTCCAAGCCAATCTATAATTAGTTTGCTGTTAGTAAGGGAGAACAGTTTTGTGAGTAAGGTGTTAATGAAAAATAAAAGAAGCAGGAATGAAAAATAATGCAATGTTAGGATGGCATGATCAAAATATATCCATTTTTTCTTGTTGTTGAAAACCCACATTACCAATGCAAAAATTGGCATGTAGATAAAAAGTACTTTGGGGAAATTATGGACAAACGAGTTTTGAAATTTTTCTGCTATTTCTTGATTGGAATTAGTTGTATTAATGATAATTACTTTTTTTAAAAGCCAGTATTCCAATGTGTTTAAATGCGTTTCAGGATTGTTTGATTGTTGAATAGAATCAAGAGCCGCAACGGAACTATATTTTTTATTTATAAAATTAACTGAATCTTTTTCAGTAGTAGTTTCGGGAGTTATTTTAAGGCCTTGACTATTTTCCTTCTCGGGAAAGAGAGAAATAGTAAAAAAAGTAATAAAACTTATAAAGATGTACAAGCGAATAGGATCTAAATAAGATTTTCTTTTTCCATCAAGATATTCTTTTGTTAAAAAAGAAGGTCTGAAAATCAAGTATTTAATGGAGCGCCAGAATGAATTTTCGTAGTGAGTTAGGTCTTCAAAAAAATGAAAGACTAAATGGCGAAATGTTTTTCTGGTTTCAGTGTTTTCTTGACCACACGTTGAACAAAAACGATTTTCAACAGCACCATAGCAATTTCGACATGTTTTATCGGTCCTTAAGGAACTATTTTTCATACGTTTCAATCCTGATTATATAATTTTTAAAAATAATTTCATACATTTCCACGAAAGATTTACTGCTTTTTATTTGAATGGTTTCCAACAAATATCCGAAATTTTTTATCTAAAATTAATATTTTTACTTTTGTTTTTTCAATAGTACAACTAAACGTAATATTATGCCACCTATTATTAATAATGTTTCAGAATATATTGCCAATTTGCCAATAGAACGAAAAGCGGCAATCGAACAACTGAGAGCCGTTATTTTGAAAAATTTACCCGACGGTTTTGAAGAAACCATTTGTTATGGGATGATTACCTATGTGATTCCTCATTCTACTTATCCAAAAGGCTATCACTGTGATCCAAAACAAGCCTTGCCTTTTTTGAGTATTGCCTCACAGAAAAATTTTATTTCCCTATATCATATGAGCATGTATGCTAATCCTGATTTGTACGAGTGGTTTGTTTCAACCTACCCAAAACACTCAAATTTAAAATTAGATATGGGAAAAAGCTGTATTCGATTTAAAAAAGTGGAAGCAATTCCATTTGATTTGATTGGCGAATTGGCTTCAAAAGTAACCGTTAACGATTGGATAGCCACTTACGAATCAATTTATGTCAAATAAAAAAGAGTACCGATTTCTCTGATACTCTTCTTAAAAACTTAGATTTTTTTATTTTGTTTCTGCCTTTTTAGCCGAACAACAACTTGCTTTTTTCTCAGTAGCACAAGATTTTTTTTCCTCGGTAGCACAAGATTTTTCAGTTTTTGCTTTAGCTTTTTTCTGCTTTTTAGTTTCTTCTTGAGCGTTAGCCGTTGTAGTAAACAAGAATGCAACTAGGGCAACCATCGAAATTACATTTTTCATAATAGTGGTGTATTTGGGTTAAATTTATTAATGTTATTTTCTGATTCAAATATAAATCTTTTTTTTTAATAGTATTCTTATTTAAGAAACTGTTGGCATTAATTGTTCGTTTTTTCTATAATAATTGAAATTATATCTTCTTTAGAAATCACTCCTGATTGTCTCCACAGTGATTTACCATTTTGAAAAAGCATCATTGTAGGCACGCCGCGTACTTGATAATTTTCGGCTAAGGCTTGATTTTTATCAACATCAATTTTTAAGATTGATATTCGTTCGCCTAAACTCTCCTTCACTTGTTTTAGTATAGGACTCAACGCCTGACAAGGACCACACCAAGTGGCAAAAAAATCAATTAATACGGGTTTCTCTGAATTTACGATGGTGTTAAAACTGCTGTTCATTATAATTTTATTTATTGTTAAAAAAATAAGTAAGCACTCAGTAGTAGTTTATTCTTCTTTGTGAATGGTGTACTTGGGGTCGTAGTCAATTTTTTCTTCTAGTGATTTTATATCAATGGTTTTTTTGCTGACAAGTAGTATTGTTTTGAAATCACTGCTGATGCTAACTTGCAGTACTCCATCAATTTCATGAAATTTTTCAGTAATGGTTTTTGCACAACTCGAACAAGTCATTCCATCAAAATGATATAGCGAAACATTGACGGCTGAATTTTTTTTCAGTTCAATAAACAACTCTGTTGAAATACGTTGCTCAATTGAATTTTCACAAACATCCATTTGTTGCACATGGAAAGCAGAAGAAAACAAGTCTAAATATTCATTTTTATTTCCGCCAAATGGGGGGCTTACTTCAAATTCCCGATTAAAAAGTAATCCAAATAGTATTCCGTTTTCGTTTAGTAATTGATGCATTTTCCATACATATTTTTGTCGTAAACTAGGAGGAATGGCGCAAAAAAATGTTTGTTCTAAAACATAATCATAGGTTCCTTGATGTTCAAAAAAGTCACCTAAAATCACTTTTACAGTTGGTTTGGTTTTAAACTTCTCCTGAATCGATGTAACTAATGTGGGTGCAATATCAATAACCGTAATATTAGTGAATCCTTTTTCTAATAGATACTCAGCTTCATAAGTAGTACCGCACCCTGGAATT
>JBIHZQ010000034.1:0-20012 GCA_044231345.1 Flavobacterium sp. | reverse complement strand
TATTTTATAATACCGTTTTTATTAACGGAAGTAGTACTGGGGCACTATTTGGTTCAAGTGCAATTTCTGCATCAACGACACCAGTATTGACATTAAGAAATAATATTTTTATCAATACTTCAGGTGTAGCTGGAGCGACTGGATTTGCAGTAGCTTACAGAAGAAGTACAGCAACTTTAACAAGCTATAGCGCTGCATCCAATAATAATTTATTTTATGCGGGAGTCCCTTCTGCTTCAAATCTTATTTATACTGATGGAGTTACTCCACAGCAAACAATTGCTGGATATAAAACAGTAGTTGGAACAAGGGATTCAAGTAGTTTTACGGGAGAAGCATTTACCTATGGTACTGCTGGTTCTTTCTTTACCAGCTTGACTGGTTCAAGTGTTGATTTTCTTAAACCAGTGAGTGGAATTACTACTCAAGTAGAAAGCAGTGGAGTTACAATTTCATCTCCAATAGAAATTACAGATGATTATAGTGGAGCCATTCGTGCAGGAAGTACTGGTTATTTAGGTACAGGAACCAGTCCAGATTTAGGGGCGTTTGAGGTAGAAGCAATAGCTCCTAATCCAATTCTAACAAATTTAGTAATTACTCCAGCTGGAAATAAATGTATTAATGTTTTAAGAACTGTAACCATATCAGCTGCTCCAGGACCTTTAAACGCAAGTATTTCTACTGTTGTATTAAATTATAGTATTAACGGGACTGCACAGACATCAATTCCTATGAGCATTACTTCCGGAACAATTTGGACTGCTGACATTCCAACGGTAACCCCGTCTAATGCAATTGTTGCATGGTCTGTGACGGCAACTGATGCAAATAATTTAACAAAAACTGCAATTGGAGTAAGTTATTCTGATAGTCCATCTCAAGGCCCAGTAATTACCATTACTCCGTCGGTTCCAAATTTCTGTGGATCAGGAGGAAATATAACTCTTGTTGCAACTTCATCAGATGCAACAATGGTTTATTCATGGGAATCCTTGACCGCTTCAGCAACAACAAACACCTTAGCAGGTTCAACCATAATTGGTACCGTTAGTGAAACTTCTGATTTCAAAGTTACGGGAACTAATACAGAAGGATGTGCTTCTGTTTCTTATTATTCTGTTGGAGTTTATCCTCTGCCAACTGCTACGGTAACTACCACGGCTTCTGGGGTATGTCCTGGAACTAGTGCTACGATCAACTCGGGTTTAAGTGCTGGTAATTTTACAGCGATCTGTATTCCCGCTCCAGCAGCGTTAGCAACTCCTCCTTCTAATGCTGTTACAATTTGTTCTGGTGGAGTATCTACAGCAGGAACAAATACAAGTGGTGTAGATGATGGATATTGGAATGGAATTCCGATAGGTTTTTCTTTTAATTATTTTGGAGCAAATTATACTACCTTAAATATTGGAAGTAATGGAACGGTTAACTTTGGGGCTACTGGTTCAACCCTATATTCATTTACTGGTGGGTTTCCAAATGCAGCTAATCCGGCAAGTACAATAGCAGTTTGTGCTCGTGACATGAAATTTAATAATACCGCCGCAGGTAATGGAGGGACAATTAAATATTGGTCAGAAGGCTATGCTCCTAATAGAAAATTCATTGTTCAGTATGCAAATGCACCTTTATGGTGTTCTACTAGTCCAACTGATGGTCTTAATTCTGCTGAGTTAGTATTATATGAAACTACTGGTTTTGTAGATATTCGAGTAATTCAGGCTACTAATCAAGTCGCTACTACTTGTTCTTATAATCTTGATTCTAGAAATAAATATATTGGTCTTCAAGATGCTACCAAAACAATAGGGGCAACTGCTCCTAATTGTTCAGATAATGCCTCAAACTACTGGAATGGTCAGTCGGCTGAAATTACAACTCCTCAAGCATGGCGTTTTTCTCCGCCTTCTAATTATTCAACTACTTGGACTGCTACAGATGTTAATGGAACAACTACTCTTGCAACAGGAACTAATATTTTTTCTCAAACTGTAGCTCCAGCCATAACGACTACCTATTCAATTTCTTATACGAATCAAACTACAGGTTGTACTAATACTCCAGGTTCAGCTCAAGTATTGATGTCAGTATTAGGCAATACGCCTCCAGTTGGGGTAAACACTATAGCTTCTGCAACGACTGTATGTTATGGAGCGACACTAAATTTAAGTATGGACTATACTGGTTTAACAGACGGTATGACATTTAAATGGCAATCTTCTGTTGATAACGGTACCACTTGGACTGATTTAACCACTGCCTTGGATGTAGCTACTACTCCAACAGCGATGACTTATTCTACAATCCCAACAGTTACTGCTCAATATCGTTGTGAATTGAAAAAATGTAATGGAGTAGAAGGATATTCATCTGTTGTTACGGTTAATGCTACACCGCAACTAGTGCTAAGTGCAGCCGCTGCTTCAATTTGTAGTGGGGCTTCTACCTCTGCAATCACTATAGCATCGGGTGGAACTGCCTATAATTCGTATGTTTGGTCTCAATCCGAAGGTATATCAGGGGATGCAGCAAATGGTTGGATTTTTAATCCAGCAGCAACTACTACTTATAGCTTAACATCAAGTCAAACCTCACCTAACATTGTGACCAATGGAAATTTTGACAATGGTTTAACGGGTTGGTCAAATTTTGTTGCCAGCTGGATTCCAGTAACTGGAAACTTTGCAGCTACCAATAACGAGGCAAATATAACGGGTATTTCTGGTGCAGGTGCTGAACCTTGGTTTGTTCAATTAAATCAAATATTTACTCCAGCCCAAATTGCGTTATTAGAAGTAGGGTCAAGTTATAAAGTAACTTTTTCTGCTCGTTCGGCAGTGAATAACAGATCGTTAAAATTATTTTTCGGTCAAGATGGTGGTGGATTTGTACCATTAAAGGAACAGGTATATTCAATATCTAACACCAATGCAAATTATGAAACAACGGTGTTTACAGTTGGTCAAGTTTTTTCAACTATGAAGCTTGGTTTTGAAATGGGACTTATGAATGCTGATGTCTTTATTGACAATGTAGCATTAACTAAAGTTACTTCAGCATGTTCAACTACTGCTTCAGTTGCCATAACAGTGAATCCTATACCAAATGCGGTTGTAATGACTCCATCAGCTACAGCTGTATGTGTGGATACAGTTATTACATTATCAGCTAGTCCATCTACAACACTTAATGGATTAAATGAGAATTTTAATGGAACATCAAATTGGACAGTAACTAATACTTCTACTGGTGGTACTCCTGCTCTTGCAGATTGGACTTTACAACCTAATGGATATCTTTATGGTACTAGTACAACATTTAATAGTAATGATAACAGTCAATTTTATTTGTCTAATAGTGATGCGCAAGGAAGTGGGGGAACAACTGTAACTTCATTAACTTCACCTTCTTTTAGTACAGCAAATTATGCGTCTGGTTCTCTTTCTTTTTATCATTATTATAAAATTTCACTGGTCGATACAGGAATAGTTGAATATTCTCCAGATGGGGGTGCAAACTGGACTCCACTTCAAACGTATTCTGCTAATGTAGGAACTCCAACTGGTTTTGTTCAAGAAATTTTGCCTTTACCTACAAATGCATTAAACTCTACTAATCTTAAAATTAGATTTAAATACAACGCAGCCTATGGTTATTATTGGGCTATTGATAATGTGGTGGTTTCAGGCGTTGCACAAACTTTAGTGCCAACTTGGTCACCACCTACTAATTTATATTCAGATGCAGCTGCTACAGTGCCTTATGTATTAGGAACTAATGCTTCAACTGTTTATTTCAAATCAAGTGTTGGAAGTACGCCTGCTTATACAGCTACACTTACCTCTTCAGCAGGTTGTGTTAATTCAGGGATTGTAAATGTAACCGTAAATCAAACTCCTGCACCAGCAGATTCTGCAACTCAGTCAGTTTGTTATGGTGCAACGGTAGCTGATTTAACATCTGCTGGAACATCACCTAAATGGTATGAATCTACAACTGGAGGATCAGTATTAGCTTCTACAACTGCTTTGGTAAATGGAACAACTTATTTTGTTTCTCAAACATTATTAGGTTGTGAAGGAGTTAGAACTTCAGTAACAGTAACAGTAGTAACTATTCCAGCTCCAACAGGATTACAGTTTTATCAATTCTGTCCATCAGGTGGTGCTATCGTGAACGATATTACAAGTATGGTTGTTGGAACCAATATCAAGTGGTATTCAAGCCCTTCAGGAGCAACATTACTTGCTTCATCAACTCCATTAACTCAAGGTTATTACTGGGCATCACAAACTGTAAATGGTTGTGAAAGTCCAACTAGATTCCCTGTATTCGCAATTTCTAATGCTACAGCAGCTCCATCTAGTGCACCTCTACAACAATTCTGTGTTGGCGCAACAACTTCTAATTTAACAGCCTCTGGAACTAATTTACAGTGGTACAATGTCCCTACAGGAGGTTTTGCACTAGCTTCAACGAGTTTGTTAAGTACCGATACTTATTATGTGACTCAGACCGTTGGTGGTTGTGAAAGTCCAAGAACAGCAGTTGCAGTTCAAGTTAATACCATTGCTACTCCTACAGGGGCAAGCCCACAATCTTTAGTTGCAGGAAGTACAATAGCTGATATTGTAATTGGAACTTTAACTAATTCCACTGTAACATGGTATCCAACACCTGCTGATGCTGCTGCAGGAACAAATGCATTGAGTGCATCATCTGTTTTAGTTAATGGAACTACTTATTATGTTACTCAGTCAGTTGGTGGTTGTGTTAGTTCTAACCTAGCAATTACAATTACCACTTTCTTAGGTAATGATTCATTTGATTCTAAATCACTTTCTTTTTATCCAAATCCAACTTCTGATATACTAAATATCAGTTATTCTAATACTATTACTAAAGTTAGAGTTACTAACAGTATCGGTCAAGAGATAATGGTTAAAAATCCAAATCAAAATGAACTACAAATTGATTTATCAAATGTTGCAGCAGGAGTATATTTACTTGAAGTAACTGCTGATACTGTCTCTAAAATTATTAAAGTAGTAAAAAAATAAAATTAATATAATTAGATTAAAAGCCCCCTTTTTAGGGGGCTTTTTTATTTATAAACAATTACAAATCAATCATTTAAATTCTTTAATCGATTATATATACTTTTTAACGGTTCTTTTTTTTATTGGTCAACTACGGTGCTACTTTCACTCACCAATTCTAAATTATCAACTAGATTATGGAAGTAATAAAGTAACTTTAAATGATTAATGATGAAAATAATTACAAGTAGTAGCGTAAAAGTCTGTTTAGTTTTTCTTTTTTTTAGTTTTATAAGTGTAACTGCTCAATCTGTCTCTATTACTTGGCCACTGAATGCTGATGGAAATCCTATTGTTACTGGTGATGTTTCTGCTAATACTGTTGCCATTGGAACCAATCTTTCGTCTCCAACTTTTGCATCAAACTATGGTATTACTGCTGCAGGATGGTCAGATGACGCAAATAATTTTGTTACTAATGAATATTATGAGTTTTCAGTAACTCCAAACAGTAATACAGAGTTGATTATTTCAACTATCAATTTTCAGCACAGTATTTCCAATGGGAATTGGAATGCGGCAGTCTATTATTCTACCAATGATTTTAGTACGGCCACACTTATTGGAACTAATTTTACTTCTAATAGTACTTCACCTGTTCAAAGAAATAATTCTGTTGCTATCAATGTGAATAATTCCACGCTTAAAATTAGAATTTATGCTTGGGAATCCGATGGACGTAATCGAAGTTTTAGAATTAGAAATTTTGAAATTAATGGATCGACTTGTCTCTTACCAATTATATCCACCCAACCAATCTCATTAACAAAGTGTTCAGGTCAAGTTGCTATTTTTTCTGTCAACGCTTCTTCTGTCAACACCTACCAATGGAGAAAAAATGGAATAAACATTACTAACGCAACTTCTAGTAGTTATACTATTGCTACTACGGCAGTTTTAGATTCTGGTAATTATGACGTGGTACTCACCAGTTTGGGTAATTGTAGTTTAGTTTCTAATAGCGCTACGTTGCTTGTAAGTCAAGAACCAGTTGTCACTGTAGTTCCACTAACTTCTAACATTTGTCTAGGTGAAGTACTTCCCATGCAAGCACAAATTCCAGCTACAATTCCTATTGCAATTTCTATTGGTTCTGGAATTAATTTAAATAACCCTACAGGGAACAATAATTCTATTTTTCCTTCTCCTTATGCCGCTCATTATGAAAATGTAAAACAGCAATATCTCATTTTAGCAAGTGAATTAAGCGCTGCAGGATTCCTTTCAAATTCTGAAATCACTAGCCTCTCATTTGATGTAGCTACTTTAGGAACTTCTGGATTGCATCGCAATTATACAATTAGTATTGGAACTACAACCCAATCAGCAATTTCTTCATGGCAAAGTGGACTTTCGGTAGTTTTTGGCCCAGTAAATTATCAACCAATGAATGGAATTAACACCCATGATTTTACCAATTCTTTTATGTGGAATGGTACTTCAAATATAATAGTACAACTTTGTCATACTAACGATAGTTCCAATTCTGGAAATTTCAAAACAGCCAATGCAATCATTGAATTTTCTACTACTTCTTTTGCTAGTTCATTAGTTTATAGAGTGGATAATTCAGTTGCATGTTCAAATAATTCAGTGACTTATACAGAATCGCAACGACCAAACATGTTGCTTTCAGGATATACAAAACCAACACTAGTATGGTCTCCAAGTACCGAATTATTCATCAATACTTTAGGTAATATCCCCTACGACAATTCCAATGTAGAATTAGTATATGCTAAGCCAACGGAGAATAGAAATTATGTTGCGACGGCAACCGCTTCCAACGGTTGTCAAACGAGCAAAGAAGTTGCTATTACTGTAAATCCAATTACAAATTGGTTAGGTGTAACTAATTTATGGGATGATGCAGTAAACTGGTCTTGTGGTTTTGTGCCAACAAGTAAACACGATGTCACCATTCCCAATACGTTAATTCAACCCATTATTACTTCAACTGCTTTTTCTAAAAATTTGACCATTCAAACAGATGCTGTTTTGACTATTTCGTCGGCTTCTAATTTGACCGTATCAGATGTAATAACACTTTCTGGTAATATAGTTCAACAAAATAATTCGAACCTCATTCAGATCAACGATGCTGTGAATTCTGGATCTGGAAAATTAGTCTTAACTCGAGATAGCCCCCCATTAATGCGGTTGGATTATATGCTCTGGTCATCACCAGTTTTAGGACAATTAATGCAAGAATTTTCTCCAGCTACCCTTTCAAATAGATTTTATTCTTACAACTCCGCCTCTAATTTATATGTTCCAATTGCTAATCCTGCAGGGACAAGTTTTGAAAGTGCTACAGGATTTCTAATACGAATGCCAAATAACCATCCAACAACTCCAACTATTTGGAACGGACAATTTACAGGTATTCCTAACAACGGTATGTTGTCAAAAACAGTTACTTCGGGTACGTATAATGCAGTTGGAAATCCATACCCTTCAACAATTGATGCCGATCTGTTTATTCTTGCTAACGACCTTACAGATCCATTATACTTTTGGAGAAAAACCAATAATCCTAATAATTCTTCGTATGCAACCTATACACTTGCAGGCGGAGTTGGAACCAGTAATAGTGCAGATCCTTTAGGCTTAATTCCAAATGGAATCATTCAGATAGGGCAGGGATTTATAATCAAATCAACGGCTTCAAATGTGGTTTTCACCAATCAAATGAGAATTAATAATACCAATAATCAAATTTTCAGAACCAATCAAAATGATAAAAGTAGAATATGGTTAAACCTAAAAAACGAAACTGATTTTCTTTGTCAAACGATGGTGGGTTATATGTTTGGGGCAACCCCAGGAATTGATGCTGCTATTGATGGTAGCTATATTAATGACAGTCAAACGGCATTAACTTCAATAATTGATAATCAAGAATTTACCATTCAAGCAAAAGGACTGCCTTTTGAAGTTACCGATGAAATCCCTTTAGGTTTTAAAACAACAAACGCTGGAAATTTCTCCATTGAAATTGATCACTTTGACGGATTTTTTGCAGAAGATCAATCCATTTATTTAAGAGATAATCTCACCAATAACACTCACAACATAAAACTGTCTGAATATACTTTTACGTCCAATTCAGGGGTGTATAACTCCCGATTTAAAGTTGTTTTTCAGAATTCATTATCTACTGGTGAACTTAATAATTCTCCTGATATAGTGGTCTATTCAAAAAACCAAGAGATTTTCATTACTGCTGGAGAATCAATTATTTCTGAAATTAAAATAATAGATTCTGCGGGTAGATTATTATTTAATAAAGTCAATATTGAATCGAATGAAACTTCAGTAGTTCTGAATAGGCCATCCCAAATTCTTTTTATACAAATAACGTTAATTGGCGGAAAACAACTAACCAAAAAAATAATAAATTAAAATAATTAGTTTATGAAAAAAGCAATAAATACCCTTTTGATTTTCAGTTTTTTAATAGTATTCAACACTATAATTTTCGCACAACCAGGAGACGATGATGGACAGGACGGTATAGAGGGAGAAGATCCAATTACAGCTCCAATAAATACAAACTTGTCGCTATTATTTATAGGAGGACTAGTAGTTGCTTTGTATGCATTTTCAGGTAATAAGAATAAAAAAGAGTCAACAAATTCAGAATCTTTAATCAAATTCAGAGGTAAAAAATAATTTTACATTGGGAAACTTTGATTGTGTCATTTGTATTGTAAAATCAGAATCAGCTAAGAATACTAATTGACCGTATTTATCGTGAGCCAAAAACTTTTGTTTTATTCTTTTAAATTCCTTGAATTCATCACTTTTTGAATCGGTTGGTTTTACCCAACATGCTTTATGAACTGGGAAATTTTCATAGGAGCATTTCGCGCCATATTCATGTTCTAAACGGTATTGAATTACCTCATATTGAAGTGCTCCAACGGTTCCAATTACTTTCCGATTATTCATTTCTAAAGTAAATAACTGCGCCACACCTTCATCCATTAATTGATCGATTCCTTTGTCCAATTGCTTGGATTTCATTGGGTCTGCATTATTAATGTACCTGAAATGTTCTGGAGAGAAACTAGGAATCCCTTTAAAACTCATGTTTTCCCCTTCGGTTAATGTATCTCCAATTTTGAAATTTCCAGTATCGTGTAAACCGACAATGTCTCCTGGATAGGAAATATCTACAATTTCTTTCTTCTCTGCAAAAAAGGCATTGGGACTAGAAAATTTCAAATTTTTTCCTAAACGAACATGCCAGTAAGGTTTGTTTCGCTCAAATGTCCCCGATACAATTTTAATAAATGCCAACCGATCTCTGTGTTTCGGATCCATATTAGCATGAATTTTGAAAACAAATCCAGACATTTTTTCTTCTTTTGGATCGACAATTCTAGTTTCAGATTCTTTAGGTCTTGGAGAGGGTGCGATTTCTACAAAACAATCCAGTAATTCGCGAACTCCAAAATTATTTAATGCGGAACCAAAAAATACGGGTTGTAATTTTCCGTCTAAATAGTCCTGACGATCAAATTTTGGATAAACTTCATCAATCAGTTCTAGCTCTTCTCTTAGTTTTTCTGCAGGTTTTAGACCAATTATTTTTTCTAATTCTGGGTTTTTTACATCAGAAAAAGCAATCGTTTCTTCGATATTTTTCCGACTATCGCCACTGAATAAATTGATGTTTTGTTCCCAAAGATTATAAATTCCTTGAAAATCATAGCCCATTCCAATCGGAAAACTCAATGGAGTTACCATAAGACCTAATTTTTGTTCCACTTCATCCATTAAGTCAAAAGCATCTTTCCCTTCTCGGTCTAATTTGTTAATAAAAACAATTATTGGAATGTTACGCATTCTACAAACTGAAACCAACTTCTCTGTTTGTTCTTCCACCCCTTTTGCTACATCAATTACTACGATGACACTGTCTACAGCGGTTAGAGTTCGAAAAGTATCTTCGGCAAAATCTTTGTGTCCAGGTGTGTCCAGGATATTTATTTTTTTCTCTTTATAGTTAAAGGCAAGTACAGAAGTTGAAACAGAAATCCCTCTCTGACGTTCTATCTCCATAAAATCGCTCGTTGCTCCTTTTTTTATTTTGTTGTTTTTTACCGCACCAGCCTCCTGAATCGCTCCTCCGAACAATAATAATTTTTCCGTTAACGTTGTTTTACCTGCATCAGGGTGCGATATAATTCCGAAAGTTCTTCTTCTTTCAATTTCTTTTAAAAAGCTCATATTTTGTTTTACTAATTTGCAAAAATAGTATTTATTCAACAAATATATTGCTATCTACTCCATAGAAAATAGTAGCTTCAAGTGTACATGTATTTTCTGTTAATAAAATTTTGTTAATAGTACTTCCTTTACTTGTATAATGTAATTGAATTGTTATTTTTGTTGGTTGCAAAAAAAGAGTAATAGTGATTTTCTTATTTTTGTAGTTACTATAAATTTAATTTTGAAGATGAAAAAAATAGTTTTTGTATTTGTAATATTGCTATCAGCTATTGGCTACAGCCAAAATTTAACAAAAGAGGTATTGTTTACTATTGATGGGAAACCATATTATACAGATGAGTTTTCAAGGGTTTACAAGAAAAATCTAGATTTAGTTAAAGATGAATCTCAGAAAGAGTTGAATCAATATTTAGAGCTTTTTGTAGGGTATAAATTAAAAATAAGCAAAGCTTACAAATTAGGTTTAGACAAAGGAGAACAGTACATCAATGAATTGAAATCGAATAGAACTCAACTAGCAAAGAATTATACTTCCGATTCAAAAGTCACAAAAGAACTTGTAAATGAAGCCTACAATCGCTCATTAAAAGAAATAAAAGCATCTCATATTTTACTTATGGTTGATGAAAATGCTTCGCCTCAAGACACATTAAAAGTATTTAATGAAATTCAAGAAATCCGCAATAGAGTAATTAAAGGAGAAGATTTTTCAAAATTAGCTTCATTATATTCACAAGATCCATCAGCTAAAGAGAACCACGGAGCCTTAGGATATTTTTCAGCATTTCGTATGGTTTATCCCTTTGAATCAGCTGCCTATAAAACTGCGGTAGGTGGAGTTTCTAAATCCGTCCGCACTCGTTTTGGATATCATTTGATTAAAGTTGAAGACATCCGCGATAACAGAGGGGAATTGGTTGTGGCGCATATAATGATTTTGAATCCAGAAAACGCTAAACCAAACTCGCCCGAAACAGAGAAAGCTAAAAATACCATTTTCGAAATTTATAAAAAAATTCAACAAGGAGAAGCTTTTGAAGATTTAGCAAAACAGTTTTCAGAAGACAAATCTTCTGCGTCAAAGGGAGGCATGTTGAATCGTTTTGGTTCAGGTCAATTAAGTTCTGAAGAATTTGAATCTGCCGCGTTTTCTATTGAAAAAGAAGGACAAATTTCAGCCCCTTTTCAAAGCCAATTTGGATGGCATATAGTGAAATTAGTTAATAAATTTCCAGTTAAAACATTTGATGAAATGCAGCCTGAACTTGAAAACAAAGTTAGTAAAGACGAACGTTCTCGATTGATTTCAGATTCGGTTACTGAAAAATTAAGAAAGAAATATGCTTTAAAAAGAGACGATGCGCTGTTCACTTCCATCACTAAATTAGTAACGGATGATTTTTATGAGGCAAAGTGGGAAGTTCCTGCAAATCAAAAGATGCTATCAAAAAAACTGGTTTCGATTAACGGGAAATCATTTACTGCCGATTCATTTTTACAGTTTGTAAAAGCACAACAAAAGAGCAATGCTACTATAAAACCTATTGGTAAGATGGTGGCTAACTTGTATCAACGATTTGTGGACGAACAGTTAAATGTTTATTATGATGAGAATTTAGAAAATGAATTTCCAGAATTTTCTTTAATTATGGATGAATATCGAGATGGATTATTACTTTTCGACCTCATGGAAAAAGAAATTTGGAACAAATCAAAAACGGATACTTTAGGTTTAAAAAAATTCTATGAGGACAATATTAAAAACTATCAATGGAAAAATAGAATGAATGTGGTTATACTATCTTCAACCCATTCAGAAAGTTTAAAAAAAGCAAGAAAATTGTTGTTACAAGGAAAGTCAGCTGATTTCATCAAAGAAAAATTAAATGAAAAAGACGGTAAAATAAACGTGATGTCCAATGAAGGAACTTTTGAAGAAGGCAGTGATATCTTACCAAAAAATGTTGAATTAAAAGTTGGTGTAACCGAGATCTTTTCTGATGGCAAATACTTTTTTGTTACTCAAGTGAATTCCATTAAAAATGCTGCTGCAAAAACTTTAGAAGAATGTAAAGGGAAAGCAATCAATGATTACCAACAGTACTTAGAAGAAAATTGGGTAAAAAATTTAAAAGCAGAATTTAAGGTTGAAGTCGATCAAGCCGTTTTTGAGAAAGTAAAAAAAGAACTGAAGTCATAACTAAAAAAACAGGTAGCACTTACCTTACCGTAAGCTAATAAATATCTAATGAATAAAAATAATATAAATTACATGAAAGCAATCAGCACTAAAATAGCATTAATTTTACTTATCATAAGCACTACGATAGGGAATGCTCAAGAAATTATTGTTGAAAAAGCACCAGTACAGGATTCCGTTAAAGCAAAAACACAACGTCAAAAAATTGATGGTATTATTGCAACTGTTGGGGATTATATTATTTTAGATTCAGATATTGATAAAGGATATTTAGAATTATCAAGTCAAGGGAATTCTGTAAAGGACATTACAAGATGTCAAATGTTAGGGAAGTTATTAGAAGATAAATTATATGCCCATCAAGCAATTCAAGACAGTATAGTAGTTAAAGACGAGGAAATAAAAAAGATGATGGAGGATCGAATCAACTATATGGTAGAACAAATAGGTTCTATGGAAAAAGTAATTCAATACTATAAAAAAAATAACCTTGAAGAATTCAACACCTATTTTTTTGACATCCTAAAAGAAAACAAACTTACCGAAGAAATGCAATCAAAAATTATTGATGCAGTTGAGGTAACTCCAGAAGAGGTTCGCTCTTTTTTTAGAAAAATTCCAACTTCTGAATTGCCTATGTTTGGATCTGAAATGGAAGTTTCACAAATTGTAATCACCCCAAAAGTTACCGAGGAAGAGAAACAAAAAGTGATAAATAAGCTGAAAGAATTTAAAAAAGAAATTCAAGAAGGATCCAGTTTTTTTAGTAAGGCCGTTTTGTATTCGCAAGATCCAGGTTCTAGATCCAGTGGAGGTTTTTATAAAATGACAAGGAAAACACCCTTTGTAAAAGAGTTTAAAGATGTTGCATTCAGCTTAGCCGAAGGAGAAATTTCAGAACCTTTTGAAACCGAATACGGATATCATATTATTTACGTGGAAAAAATTAGAGGTCAAGAAATTGATTTGCGTCACATCTTATTAATTCCTAAAGTTACAGAAGAATCGTTGAAAGAAGCAAAAGAGAAAATTACTCTAATAAAAAAGCGAATTGAAGATAAGGAAATTTCTTTTGAAGAAGCGGCAAGAACTATGTCGGACGAGAAAGAAACTAAAACAAATGGCGGTGTTTTGATCAATCCAAAAACACAAGATACTCGTTTTGAATTAACTAAAATGGATCCAACTTTATACGGACAAGTATCTGATTTGAAAGAAAATCAAATATCATTTCCTTTTGTTGACGAAGATCAAGCGGGAAAAAAGAAGTATAAAATCATTACGGTAACCAATCGAATTAACGAACATACCGCCGATTATTCTAAAGATTACATCAAAATTAAAGCATTAGCCCTAAAAGAAAAGCAAATAAAAGAAATTGGAAAATGGTTTGATGAGAAAATAAAAGACACATTTATTAAGATTAATGGGGAGTATAGAGCATGTGATTTTACTAACAATTGGTTGAAAAAATAGTTTGTATCCTATCAAATATTTAGACTTATTACTTAATTACTAATTCCAATACTAATGTCAGATATAGTTGCTATTCAAAATCTCGTTCAAAAAAGAGAAGCCCTAAAAAAAGAAATTTCTAAAATAATTGTAGGTCAAGAAGAAGTAGTAGATCAAATTCTTTTGAGTATTTTTTCTGGAGGACATGCACTTTTGGTTGGAGTTCCTGGTTTGGCAAAAACATTGATGGTAAACACAATTGCCCAAGCATTAGGTCTAGATTTTAAAAGGATTCAATTTACTCCTGATTTAATGCCATCGGACATATTAGGAAGTGAAATACTAGATGAAAACCGTCAGTTCAAGTTTTTGAAAGGGCCAATTTTTTCTAATATTATTTTGGCTGATGAGATCAATAGAACGCCACCTAAAACGCAGGCCGCTTTGTTAGAAGCCATGCAAGAACGAGCCGTAACAATTGCAGGACATAATTATAAATTGTCGTTGCCGTATTTTGTTTTAGCTACTCAAAACCCTATCGAGCAAGAAGGAACTTATCCTTTGCCAGAGGCTCAATTGGACCGTTTTATGTTTTCTATAAAACTAGATTATCCTTCCTTTGAAGAAGAAGTTCAAGTGGTAAAAAGTACTACATCAGATAATAGTCAGACTGTAAATCCACTTTTTTCTGCACAAGAAATTATTGATTTCCAACAGTTAATTCGTAGAATTCCTGTGGCCGATAATGTGATTGAATATGCCGTAACCTTAGTAAGTAAAACTCGTCCTGATAATAAATTTTCAACGGATTTTGTTAAAAATTATATTGAATGGGGAGCGGGACCGAGAGCTTCGCAAAATTTGATTTTAGCTGCAAAAGCCAATGCTGCTTTCCACGGAAAATTTTCGCCAGATAGTGAAGATGTTAAAGCCGTTGCCACTGGAATATTAAGGCATCGAATCGTGAAAAATTACAAAGCAGATGCTGAAGGGGTTACCATTGAAAAAATTATTGAATCACTTTTCTAATAATACCGATTTCGTAAATAAAAAAGCTTTTTTTTATAATTATGCAATACAATCCCCGTTAAATAAGAATAGGTAAATTTTTATTCATTTTTAGGCAATTTA
Organism: Flavobacterium sp.; assembly: GCA_044231345.1. Classification (GTDB taxonomy): domain Bacteria; phylum Bacteroidota; class Bacteroidia; order Flavobacteriales; family Flavobacteriaceae; genus Flavobacterium. The sequence goes on along the minus strand of JBIHZQ010000034.1, from coordinate 4,883 downwards.
TTGCATTATATTTACTAAAATACAATTTTTGTAAATAATAATTATTAAAAATACCCAATCGTTAAATTTTTAATTCTCATTAACATTGTTTAAATTTGTATTCATTTTTTACAGTTTAATAAAATAACACCTCTATACTATGGCTTTTGATATTGATATGATAAAAAAAGTGTACGAAAACATGCCTTCTCGCGTTGACAGCGCAAGAGCAATTGTAGGTCGTCCTTTAACTTTAACCGAGAAAATTTTATACGCTCATCTTTGGGAAGGGAATCCTTCAAAAGCATTTAAAAAAGGAGTTGATTATGTTGATTTCGCACCAGATCGTGTAGCCTGTCAAGATGCAACAGCACAAATGGCATTGTTACAATTCATGCACGCAGGAAAAGCAAAAGTAGCCGTTCCAACAACTGTGCATTGTGATCACTTGATTCAAGCAAAAGTAGATGCAAAAACAGATTTGGCTCGAGCCAAATCACAAAGTAGTGAAGTATTTGATTTCCTTTCTTCCGTTTCTAATAAATACGGAATTGGTTTTTGGAAACCAGGAGCGGGTATTATCCACCAAGTAGTTCTTGAAAATTATGCATTTCCAGGTGGGATGATGATTGGAACTGATTCACATACTGTAAATGCAGGTGGATTAGGAATGTTAGCCATTGGTGTTGGTGGTGCCGATGCGGTAGATGTAATGTCAGGAATGGCTTGGGAATTAAAATTTCCAAAACTAATCGGAGTTAAATTAACGGGTAAATTATCAGGTTGGACAGCGCCAAAAGATGTGATCTTGAAAGTAGCTGGAATCCTAACTGTAAAAGGAGGAACAGGAGCAATTGTTGAATATTTTGGCGAAGGCGCAACTGCAATGTCTTGTACGGGAAAAGGAACCATTTGTAATATGGGTGCCGAAATTGGTGCAACTACTTCTACTTTTGGATACGACGATTCTATGAGTCGTTACCTTCGTTCTACAAACAGAGCCGATGTTGCGGATGCTGCAGATAAAGTAGCTTCATATTTAACAGGTGATGCTGAGGTTTATGCTAATCCAGAGCAGTATTTTGACCAAGTAATTGAAATCAATTTAACCGAATTAGAGCCACATTTGAACGGGCCTTATACTCCAGATTTATCTACTCCAATTTCTAAAATGAAAGAGGAAGCGATCAAAAATAATTGGCCATTAAAAATTGAAGTAGGTTTGATCGGTTCTTGTACCAACTCATCCTACGAAGATATTGCTCGTGCTGCCTCATTAGCGAAACAAGTATCGGATAAAAATCTAAAAACAAAAGCACAATTCACCATTACTCCAGGATCTGAAGTAGTGCGTTATACCATCGAGCGTGACGGATTTATTGACACATTTGATAAAATCGGAGCGACTGTTTTTGCGAATGCTTGTGGACCATGTATCGGAATGTGGGACAGAGAAGGAGCAGAGAAAGAAGAAAGAAATACGATTGTTCACTCGTTTAACCGTAATTTCTCAAAACGTGCCGATGGAAACCCAAACACTTTGGCTTTCGTAGGTTCGCCAGAATTAGTTACCGCTCTTGCAATTGCTGGAGATTTAGGTTTCAATCCGTTGACAGACAAATTAATCAACGAAAACGGTGAAGAGGTAATGTTAGACGAACCTACAGGAAACGAATTGCCTCCAAAAGGTTTTGATGCCGAAGACCCAGGTTTTCAAGCACCAGCTGAAGATGGATCTCATGTTAAAATTTTAGTGAGTGAAACATCTGAACGCCTGCAATTATTAGAGCCTTTCACAGCTTGGGATGGAAAAAACATTACAGGAGCAAAATTATTAATTAAAGCATTCGGAAAATGCACAACAGATCACATTTCTATGGCAGGACCATGGTTGCGTTTCCGTGGTCATTTAGATGCAATTTCTAATAATATGTTGATTGGTGCGATTAATGCATTCAATCAAAAAACAAACAATGTAAAAAATCAATTGACAGGTCAATACGATGCGGTTCCTGCGGTTGCACGTGCGTATAAAGCCGCTGGAGTACCTTCAGTAGTGGTGGGAGATCACAATTATGGAGAAGGTTCTTCTAGAGAACACGCAGCAATGGAACCTCGTTTCTTAGGAGTAAAAGCGGTGTTGGTAAAATCGTTTGCTCGTATTCATGAAACCAACTTGAAAAAACAAGGTATGTTAGGATTAACGTTTGCTAATGAAGCCGATTACGATAAAATCCAAGAAACCGACACGATTAATTTCGTAGATTTAGTTGATTTTGCACCAGGAAAACCATTAACCTTAGAATTTGTTCACGCGGACGGTTCAAAAGACATCATCTTAGCGAATCACACTTACAATGAAGGTCAAATTGGCTGGTTTGTAGCAGGTTCTGCTTTAAACTTAATTGCCGCTGGAAAAGCATAATCGCAATTTCAATACTACTAAAAACGCGCTGTGAAAACAGCGCGCTTTTTTATGTATTTAACTTTTACTTTTTGTCAATTACTTAAAGGCTTGTTCATTTTCGATTTTAGTTATAATAATTTCTCTAAAATTTTAATAAATTCCATGCCATCCCCCATTTTTAGGTTGCCATCGATTAAAATATAATTTACATTTCCTTCAATAATTTTAATAATCCCATTTTTGTCTAGGAATAAATTTACGGGATAACCATTAAAACCAAAGTTTGAAGTTAATTTTTTTGAGTTCACGATATGAGCAAAATCAAATTTATGTTTTTCTAAAAATTTTTTCACTTTACTTTCGGAATCCATTGTAATAGAAAGAAAATTATATTTTTCACCATATTTAAATTTTAATTGATTTAATACTGGCATTTCTTCAATACACGGTGCGCAAGCTGTAAACCATAAATTAATCATGGTTGGTTTGCCTTTTAAATCATCTAAATTAATTTTTTTACCATCCAAAGTAATTTCATTCTCAATTGGATATATTTTACCAATGATTGCTTTTTTCTTTTCAATCTCCTTAATTATTTTTTTAGGATTATCTGTAAAATGCCAAGTGTAGTTATAACATAAAGAATCATTTCTATTATAAAGTTCATTCAAGTCTTCAACAATCTGCATAGACTTTCTGTTTTTTTGAATTTTTTCAATCAAATTAATTTTTTGTTGGGCATAAGATTTTTGGTCAATTATCTTACCTTGCTTGTTGACATAATATTTTTCAGCCTGTGCAAAAGAAAAATTAGTACTGAATAATAATAGTAATGTTGTTAATGATAATTTCATCTTATTATGGTTTGTTTTTATAAATAACGCTTATTTCTTACTAATCGTATTGGCGACTTTTTTATATTCTAGTGTATGTTCTTTTTATAATCCTAAATCGTAATTCTTAACCCAAGGTTTGCGCGAGGGATGGTAGTGGAAATCCCACGGCACAGCGAGGAGGCACGACGTGGCTATGTTGTGGATTGTAGTGAACAGCCCGACCGAGTTTACTACAGATTGCGTCGTACCTCGCAATGTCTTAAACGAGGACGCGCCCAAAAGTCAATGGATAGAAGTAGTGAATTAGGGTAGTTCTTACTAAAAAATAGAATTTAAAATTCACCATTTAATATATTTCCTATCTTTAGCCAAACCAAAAACCTACTTATGCAAGAAAATAACTCAGAAGATTTTAAAAGAGAACTAGGATTATTCGACGGAACGATGCTGGTCGTGGGCTCGATGATTGGCTCGGGAATATTTATTGTAAGTTCCGATATGGTGCGCCAAGTGGGGTCAGCCGGGTGGCTAATTGCTATTTGGGTGCTTACAGGGTTGCTTACCATTATTGCTGCGGTGAGTTATGGCGAGTTGAGTGCGCTGTTTCCAAAAGCGGGTGGACAATACGTTTATCTGAAAGAAGCTTATGGAAAGTTGATTGGATTTTTATACGGTTGGAGTTTCTTTGCCGTAATTCAAACGGGTACAATTGCTGCTGTAGGGGTGGCATTTTCTAAATTTGCTGCCTATTTATATCCGCCTCTAAGTGAAAAAAACATAGTGCTTGAACTAGGAGCTTTCCAATTTCATGCAGCCCAAATTGTATCGATTATTACTATTGTTTTACTAACGTACATCAACAGTCGTGGGGTAAAAAATAGTAAAATCTTGCAAACAGTTTTAACGATTATCAAGATTTTATCGCTTTTGGGGTTAATCATTTTTGGATTTGCCATAGGTGCCAAAGCGGAAATTTGGAATGCCAATTGGGCAGATGCTTGGGCAACAAAATCGCTCGTGAAAGAGTCGGGTTCTTGGGTTTCGGTAGGAGGAATGGCTTTGATTACTGCGGTTTCGGCTGCTTTAGTTGGTTCGATTTTTTCGAGTGATGCTTGGAATGGTGTGACTTTTATTGCAGGTGAAATTAAAAACCCCAAACGAAATGTGGGATTGAGTTTGTTCTTGGGAACATTAATCGTAAGCGTAATTTATGTTTTGGCTAACTTGATGTATTTGGCAGTAGTGCCGCTTCAGGATATTGCTACAGCCGAATCCGATAGAGTTGCGGTGGTAGCTTCACAAAATATATTTGGTGGTATTGGGACATTAATCATCGCTGTAATGATTATGATTTCGACTTTTGCGTGTAATAACGGGTTGATTATGGCGGGTGCACGCGTCTATTATACGATGGCAAAAGACGGTTTGTTTTTCAAAAAAGCGGCTGTTTTAAACGAGTCAAGCGTGCCTTCATGGGCGTTATGGGCACAGTGTTTTTGGGCTTCTGCTTTGTGTTTGACAGGTAAATATGGCGATTTATTGGATTTTGTGGTGATAATCGTTTTGATTTTTTATATCCTAACCATCTACGGAATATTTATTCTTCGCAAGAAAATGCCTAATGCTGATCGACCTTACAAGGCTTTTGGATATCCATTTTT
>JBIHZQ010000101.1:0-6729 GCA_044231345.1 Flavobacterium sp. | reverse complement strand
AAATCTTCTGGGCGTAGTACTTTTTTTATTTCTCCCTCTGCATCTTTTAAGAAACGAGCTAAACTCCATTTGGACGGAATTGTATTGGGTATTAATTTAGCAATCTTATCGGCTTCAAAAAGAGGTAAATCCAAAACACGAGCTGTATCCCTAATAGCAGATTTAGCTGCCATTGTTCCATAGGTAATGATTTGAGCCACTTGTTTTGAACCGTATTTTTGGATTACATAATCCATTACGCGGCTTCTTCCCTCGTCATCAAAGTCGATATCAATATCGGGTAATGAAACTCGATCTGGATTTAGAAAACGTTCAAAAAGCAGGTTGTATAATAAAGGATCAATATTTGTAATCCCTAGGCAATACGCGACTACTGAACCGGCCGCAGAACCCCTTCCAGGCCCTACGGAAACATCCATTTTTCGGGCTTCGGCAATAAAATCCTGAACAATCAAGAAATATCCCGGATATCCTGAATTTTCTATAGTTAATAACTCAAAATCAATTCGATCCTGAATTTCTGGGGTAATTTCTTTGTACCTCTTTTTAGCTCCCTCCTGGGTTAAATGTTTCAAAAAGGCATTTTCACCTCTTTTTCCACCATCATTTTCATCCTCAGAAATTAAAAATTCATTGGGGATCTCAAATTTTGGCAATAACACTTCACGAGCCAAATCATAGATTTCAATTTTATCAACAATGGCTTTGGTATTAGAAATGGCTTCTGGCAAATCGTTGAATAATTTTTTCATTTCATCGCCAGATTTGAAATAATATTCTTGATTTGGTAATCCATAGCGATAGCCACGTCCCCTTCCTATTGGTGTTGATTGTTTTTCTCCGTCACGAACGCATAATAAAATATCATGTGCATTGGCGTTTTCTTTCTCTATATAAAAGGTATTGTTTGTTGCAATTAGCTTTACTTCATGTTTTTTTGCCAATGAAATTAAAACCGAATTTACTCGGTTTTCATCTTCTTGATTGTGACGCATGACCTCAATATAAAAGTCATCTCCAAATTGGTTTTTCCACCAAATCAATGCTTCTTCCGCCTGATTTTCGCCAAGATTTAATACTTTATTTGGTATTTCACCATATAAATTCCCAGATAAAACAATCAAATCTTCTTTATATTTTTCAATGATTTTTCTGTCAATTCTCGGAACATAATAAAACCCCTCTGTGTATGCAATGGAAGACATTTTGGCTAAATTATGATACCCTTTTTTGGTTTTGGCTAAAAAAACAATTTGAAATCCGTTGTCTTTTCGAGTTTTATCCTTGTGGTCTTCGCAAACAAAAAATTCACAACCAACAATTGGCTTTATTACTATCTCTGATGGGATTTCTCCCTTTTCTATTGCCGCTTCGTTTTTAGCATTAGCCGTTTTATTATGATACAAAATATCGCGAACAAAGTGAAAAGCACCCATCAAATTCGCATGATCTGTTATGGCTACAGCAGGCATTTTTTGCTCGGCAGTAGCTTTTACAAGAGACGCAACACTTATGGTGGACTGTAAAACAGAAAACTGAGTATGATTGTGTAAATGAACAAAATCGGCTTCAATTAATGCTTGTTTATTATCTTGTAATTCTTCTTTTGAGATTACTTTTGCCTGAACTTCTCCAAATTGCTGCCTAATTTTCTCAGATGCTTCTTTAAGATTGATGTGGTTTAAACCAATAAGTTGAATTTCTTTTGGGTTTTTATTTTGGAAATCGGAAAAATAATCCTGTGTTACATCCAATTCTTCTTTGGTGAAAATTTCCCTCCGAATTAGTTCCAAAAAACAACGAGTGGTTGCTTCCACATCAGCAGTAGCATTGTGTGCCTCAGCAAAAGGTTTGTTAAAAAGATGACTGTGTAATTCGGTTAATGTTGGTAATTTAAATTTACCACCCCGTCCTCCAGGCAACTGTAAAAGGGACGCAGTAACTTCTGTACAAGTATCTAAAACTGGTTTATTAGTCATGGGTGATTCGATTCCTAACCGATGGAATTCACAACCCATAATATTGATGTCGAAACCAAGATTCTGACCAACAATAAATTTAGTTTTATCTAAAGCACTATTGAATTTTTCTAAAGCTTCTGCTAAAGAAATTCCATTGGACTGAGCTAATTCTGTTGAAATACCGTGAATTCTCTCGGCGTCATAGGGAATATTGTACCCTTCTGGCTGAATCAAATAATCTTGATGCTCGATAAGTTTACCCATACCGTCATGCAATTGCCAAGCGATTTGAATACAACGAGGCCAATTACCAATATCGGTAATCGGGGCGTCCCAACGCTTTGGTAATCCAGTAGTTTCGGTATCAAATATTAAATACATTATGATTTTAGCTTATAAAAAAATTAATTGAAACAATGACATCCGAAATAAATCGACTATCCAATGGTTTTTCAAAAATACATTTTGTAATAAGAACTATCAACTTTAGTTATTAACAAAAAAAAACCATTCAAAAAATTGAAATACAATTTTCTGAATGGTACTATTTTAAAAATTAATTTAGATGGACTAAACTAATTTTATTTAAAGCTGATACTTAATATCCTCCTCTGTTTCCTCCACGGTCATTCCCACCACGGCTGTTTCCTCCACCATAACCTCCGCGTGAATCTCCACCACGGCTGTTGTTGTTGAAGCTTCTTCTTTCACCTTCTGGTTTTGGTTCAGACTTGTTCACAACGATTGCACGTCCTTGAACTGTAGCGCCATTTAATTCATCGATTGCTTTTTGAGCATCTTCATCACTTGACATTTCTACAAAACCGAATCCTTTACTTCTTCCAGTAAATTTATCCGTAATAATTTTTACAGAATCAACTGTACCGTAAGCCTCAAAAGACTCTCTTAAATCTGCTTCCTCAATACTGAATGGAAGGCTTCCAACAAAAATATTCATATGTACTAATTTATAATATTAAACAAAGGTACTCTAAATTTAATGGAAACAACTATAATACCCATTATTTATGATATTATTCTGAAATTAATCTTTTTTTATTAAAACTTAATTTACTGATTATTAATATTTAAAGAGAATTAGTATGTTTCAAAAAAAGATGTATCTTTGCACCCTTAATTAATCGAGGTCGTGTACCTCAAAATTTAATCACAAGATTATGTCTGTAAAAATTAGATTACAAAGACACGGGAAAAAAGGAAAACCTTTTTACTGGGTTGTAGCGGCTGATGCTCGCTCAAAAAGAGATGGTAAATACCTAGAAAAAATAGGTACTTATAATCCAAACACAAACCCTGCAACTATCGAGTTAAACCTTGATAGCGCAGTACAATGGTTGCACAATGGTGCTCAACCAACGGATACCGCAAAAGCAATTCTTTCTTACAAAGGAGCATTATTGAAACACCACCTTGATGGCGGAGTTCGTAAAGGAGCTTTAACTCAAGAGCAAGCTGATGCAAAATTAGCTACTTGGTTAGAAGCAAAAGCGGGTAAAGTAGATTCAAAAAAAGCTGGTTTATCTAAAGCTGAATCAGATGCTAAAGCTAAAGCTTTGAAAGCTGAAAAAGAAGTAAATGCAAAACGTGTTGCCGCTGCTGCTCAAGCAGATGCTGATGCAATCGCTGCTGCTACTGTAGTTGAAGAAGTTGCTGTTGAAGAAGAAACTCCTGCTGCTGAAGTAGAGGTTGCTGAAGAAACTCCAACCGCTGAAGAAGCTGCTCCTGTAGCTGAGGAAGTTGTTGTTGAAGAAGCTCCAGTTGAAGTAGTGGAAGAAACTGTTGCTGAAGCTACAGAAGAAGAAGCACCAGCTACTGAAGAAACACCAGAGGCATAATTCAAAAGCGATATATGCGTAAAGAAGATTGTTTCTATTTAGGTAAAATCGCAAAAAAATTTAGCTTTAAAGGCGAAATCTTAGCTTATTTAGATACGGACGAGCCAGAATTATATGAAAATTTGGAATCAGTGTTTGTTGAATGCAACAAACACTTGGTTCCATTTTTTATTGAACAAAGTTCTTTACACAAAAATGATTTTCTCAGAATTCGTTTTGAGGATGTAACTACTGAAGAAGAAGCAGATGCACTTCTAGGTAATTCAATCTACCTTCCTTTAAAACTATTGCCTAAACTATCAGGAAATAAATTTTATTTTCATGAAGTTATTGGTTTTGAAGTAGAAGACAAACGCTTAGGAATAGTTGGAGTAATTCAATCCATAAACGACTCTACTGCTCAACCATTATTTGAAGTTTTAAATGGCGAAGTGGAAATTCTAATTCCGATGATTGACCATTTTCTCATTAAAATTGACCGAGAAAACAAAAAAGTAATAATGAATTTGCCTGAAGGTCTAATCGAGATGTATCTTTAAAAGCAATCAATCGTTAGCACAATATTCTCCTATAGCGGTAAATAACCTATCTACTTTATGTCCGTATTCCAATTCAAACAATTTAGTGTAAAACAAGATCAATGCGGTATGAAAATTGGCACCGATGGTGTTTTATTAGGTGCTTGGACTCCAATTGACAATCATCCAAAAACTATATTAGACATTGGAACAGGGACGGGAATTATTGCATTAATGCTGGCACAAAGATGTGATGCGCAACAGATTGATGCTTTAGAAATTGATAAAAATACTTACGAACAAGCCGTTGATAATTTCGAAAATTCCTCATGGAGTCATCGATTGTTTTGTTTTCACGCTGGTTTAGACGAATTTGTAGAAGACCCAGAGGACGAGTATGATTTGATTGTTTCAAATCCACCATTTTATTCCGAAGACTACCGCTCAGATAACGAGCAACGTGATTTGGCGCGATTTCGAGAAGCGATGCCTTTTGAAGATTTGATTGATGCCGCTGCTTTATTACTCTCTGAAAACGGAATTTTTTCGGTTATTATCCCATATAAAGAAGAAGAATTTTTTATTGATTTATGTGCCAAGGCGGACCTTTTTCCCATAAAAGCAACCCGAGTAAAAGGGTCTCATAAAACCCAAATTGCGAGAAGTTTAATAGCCTTCAAAAGATATGAGTTATCTGTTTTATTGGCCGATGAATTAGTTATTGAAATCAATCGGCACGAATACACAATGGAATACGTTGAACTTACCAAAGAGTTTTATTTGAAAATGTAAATGTCCTTCTTACTGGATTAACTATTATATCTCTTGTAATTTAACAAATTTAAAGAACGATTTATCACTATTTAATGAAAAAAATTACTTTATTATTATCAATTTAGAGAGATTTTAAAAAACAATGTAAATCATTGAAAATAATATCATAATTTTGATTTTAACTTCAAAATCAATCATTATGAAAAAACTTTTACTTATTCTATCATTGAATTTTTATCTACTACCTACCGTTTCACAAAATAACTATTTAGATTTTGACGGTGTTAACGATTATGTCGATGTGCCTAATTCTGGAGTTTTAATTAGTGGTGCTAATGCACTTTCAATGACTTGTAAAGTTTATCCAAAAAATGTTGCACCAACTTGGCCTGATTACGATGGGATTTTAGGATTTAGGAACGACACCAATTGCGATTTCTACCTTATTCAACTAACTGCTAGTCAAGTAGAAGGCCGATTTAGAAACGCAAATGGAACAGCATATACCTTAACCTATAATGGATTGGTGCTAAATCAATGGAACCATTTCTTTTTGATTTATAATGGGACTACTTTAAAATTATATTCTGGCGAAACTGAAGTAGCGTCAGTAAGCGCAAGTGGCTCAATGCCGGTTAGTCCTACCAATACATTTCAAATTGGGGTAATGAAATATGGAACGACTCTTTTTTACAATAAAGGCTATATCGACGAGGTGAGTCTGTGGAATAAAGCCCTTAATACGGGAAATATTTCTTCGATTATTGCAAATTCTGGTGAAATTGTTAACGCATTGAGCGAAACACAATTAAAAGTATACTACAAATTTAATCAAGGAATAGCTTATGGTTCCAACACTGGGCTAACTACTTTAATTGATGAAAAAACGACCCAAAATGGTACGTTAATTAATTTCGGCTTGATTGGAACAAGTTCAAATTGGGGCTCTCAATCATTGAACATATCAGATTTTTCAACAAAACCTACTCTTTCAATATATCCAAATCCTGCAGAAAACTTTCTCACTATTTCTTGCCAAAATACTATTGAAAATATTAAAATTTTAGATAGTACGGGTAGGCTAATTTTGGAACAAGCCTCGCCAAAAGACATCGTTTCTATTGCTCATTTAAATTCTGGCAGCTACCTATTAGTGGTAAATAATACTGAAGTTACACGATTTATAAAAAAATAGATTTTTCATTATTATTAGAACAATCATAAAATTAAAATTGGCTATTAATTTAATAAACAATCGTTAAAATTGGATTTCATTGTCAATTTAATAAAATTTATAGGCGTTTATTTATTTTAGTTCCTATTTGTTCAGTAAATTTGCATTTGAATATTAATTGCTTGCTCGAATAAAATAGCAGCTCTCACAAGGAAGAATTTATGAAACCAGATTTATTTCAAGCACCAGATTATTACCACTTAGATGATTTATTGACTGACGAACACAAATTAGTTCGAGAAGCAGCAAGAGAATGGGTTAAAAGAGAGGTTTCTCCTATTATTGAGGACTATGCTCAAAAAGCAGAATTCCCATCCCAAATTATTAAAGGATTAGCTGATATTGGAGCGTTTGGACCCTATATTCCAGAAGAATATGGTGGAGCT
>JBIHZQ010000100.1:0-6743 GCA_044231345.1 Flavobacterium sp. | reverse complement strand
TTGCGACTAATTTATTTCCGTCTTTATTCAAAAATAAGGTTCTGATTTCTTCAAATGTAAATCCATTTTCATTAATTATTCCGCCATCTCGATCGATAATCCCTACAACTTTAGCTCCCATTTCTGCCAAATAAAAAGCAGCTGCGGAACCTACATTTCCAAATCCTTGGACAATAGCTTTTTTTCCTTTAATAGTTCCGCCATAAATATCATAATAATGACGAGCTGCTTCGGCAACCCCATAGCCAGTAATCATATCGGCAATGGTATATTTTTTGGAAACATCTGGCGAAAAAAGGGGATTTTCTATCACTTTTACCACTCCTTGACGCAATTGTCCAATTCGGTTGATTTTATCCGCTTCCGATGGTTTGAAATGGCCATTAAAAACACCTTCTTGTGGATGCCAAACCCCACATTCTTCAGTCATCGGAATTACTTCGTGAATTTCATCAACATTCAAATCCCCACCTGTCCCATAATAGCTTTTTAATAAGGGAGAAACGGCTTTATACCATCGTTGTAAAACCCCTTTTTTTCTAGGATCATTTGGGTCAAAATTTATTCCCGATTTTGCTCCACCAATGGCGGGTCCAGAAACTGAAAATTTTACTTCCATTGTTTTTGCCAATGACAAAACTTCATTTACATCTAATCCCTTTCGCATACGTGTTCCGCCACCAGCTGCACCTCCTCGGAGAGAGTTTATCACAGTCCAGCCTTCCGCTTCGGTTTCACTGTCTTTCCAATTGAAAATAATTTCTGGTTTTTTGTTCTCGAATTTCTCTAGTAATTCTTTCATTTTTATTATATGTTTTTTCCGTTGTAAATGTACTTTTTTAGTTTCAAATACTATTATTCTTTATAAATATATCCTGAACTATGATCTTTTCTTGCACCAGTTACAGTGCTTAAAACATTAATTTCGCCTCTAAGTTTCAAAACGCCGAGTAATCCAAAAAGCAATGCTTCTTTGAATTCAATAATTTTTTTGGAAGGAATGATCAGAGTCATTTCAGGTAGGTGGAATTTAATTCTTTCTATCACAAAATCATTATAAGCTCCTCCACCAGTTACTAATAATTTTCCCCTTTTTTTAGGCAAAGCCAAAGCAATTTGCATTGAAATATGTTCTGAAAAAGTACATAATTTGTCTTCAATCGAAAGGGTATAATTTTCTATCAAGGGCAAGATGGTTTCTTTTACAAATTCAAATCCCAATGATTTTGGAAAACTATTTTGATAAAAATCAATCATATTTAACTTGGATAATAATTCAGTATTGCAAATTCCTGATTTGGAAATCGCACCTTTATCGTCATAATCAAATCCTAGTTGATTCGCATAATAATTCAAAACGGTATTTACAGGCGAAATGTCAAATGCTATTCTGTTTCCTTCTAATTCAAATGAAACATTAGAAAAACCTCCTAAATTCATACAATAATCGTACTCCGAAAATAGTATTTTATCTCCAATTGGAACTAATGGCGCTCCTTGTCCGCCCAATTCAACGTCCTGAACGCGAAAATTGCAAACAACGGTTTGACTACAATAGGAAGCAATTTCAGGAAGATTGCCAATTTGTACAGTGACTCCGTTTTGTGGTTGGTGCAAAATTGTGTGTCCATGTGAACATACTGCATCGAGATTTTTAATTTGATATTTTGAAATAAAATCGGTGATAGTATTTCCTAATAAATGGGTGTAATTTTTGTTTAATTCAACTATTTCTTCAGCCGAATTTGAAACCGCTTTTTTTAATTGTTGAATCCAATCGTTTGAATAACTAATAGTTTCACTTTCTAAGATTTCAAAACCCCAAGTGTCGTTTTGAATTGTAAAAATCAAATGTGCCAAATCAATACCGTCAAGGGAAGTTCCTGACATGACTCCGACAACATTGTATTTTTCTTTTTTCATCGTTCAAAATTACGAATCAAATTGATACAATTCACAATAATAAAGTATCTTTGACTACTTTTTTTAAACATATCACAACTTTTATACAATTTTAATATGGATTTCAATCTTACCGAAGAACATTTAATGATACAACAGGCAGCTAAAGATTTTGCTCAAAACGAATTAATGCCCGGCGTAATTGAAAGAGACGAACATTCAAAATTTCCTACAGAACAGGTCAAAATGATGGCCGATTTGGGTTTTATGGCAATGATGGTAGATCCAAAATACGGTGGTTCTGGTTTAGACAGTATTTCGTATGTTTTGGCTTTGACCGAAATCGCAAAAGTAGATGCTTCTTCAGCAGTAATTATGTCAGTTAATAATTCATTAGTTTGTGCTGGATTAGAAAAATATTGCACCGAAGAACAGAAAATGAAGTACCTAGTTCCATTGGCTAAAGGAGAGGTTATTGGTGCATTTTGTTTGTCGGAACCAGAAGCGGGTAGCGATGCAACTTCCCAAAAAACAACCGCTCTTGATAAAGGAGATCATTATTTATTGAATGGTACAAAAAATTGGATTACCAATGGTTCTTCTGCTTCAACCTATATTGTAATTGCTCAAACAGACATAGATAAAGGTCATAAAGGAATTAACGCTTTCATCGTTGAAAAGGGCTGGGCAGGTTTTGAAATTGGTCCCAAAGAAAAGAAAATGGGAATTCGCGGAAGCGACACGCATTCGTTAATGTTTACCGATGTGAAAGTCCCAAAAGAAAACCGAATTGGTGCTGACGGTTTTGGATTTAATTTTGCAATGGCGGTATTAAATGGAGGCCGAATCGGAATTGCTTCTCAAGCACTCGGAATCGCAACTGGGGCTTATGAGCTGGCATTGGATTATTCGCAACAGCGAAAAGCATTTGGTAAAGAAATTTTCAAACATCAAGCAATTGCCTTCAAATTAGTTGATATGGCAACAAGTATTATGGCAGCAAAAATGCTAGTATATAAAGCTGCCTCAGAAAAAGATGAAGGAAAAGACATTTCTCAAAGTGGGGCAATGGCTAAATTATACGCTTCTCAAGTTGCCATGGACACCACAATAGAAGCAGTTCAAATTCACGGTGGAAATGGTTATGTAGCTGAATACCATGTGGAACGCATGATGCGCGATGCAAAAATTACGCAGATTTATGAAGGAACTTCCGAAATTCAACGAATTGTTATTTCGAGAACATTAGTGTCCTAATATTTTTATAATATATAGTTTTAAAAGTCCGAATTGAATTCGGACTTTTTTAGTATTTTAGCTTTTGAAAATGGAACTATGAAAAAAATAATCGTTACGGGAACCTCAAGAGGAATTGGTCATGAACTTGCCTTACAATTTGCAAACGCCGGGCATCAAGTGTTGGCTTTGTCAAGAACAATTTCACCTACTTTGTTGGGAAATAAAAACATCACCTGTCTTTCTGTCGATTTATCGTTAGAAGATGATTTAATTCATGTAAAAGAATTTATATCCGCCTCTTGGAAGTCGGTTGATGCAGTTGTTCATAATGCGGGAATATTGGTTTTAAAACCTTTTTTAGAAACTACCTTAGAAGACTTTGAAATGGTTTATAAAGTAAATGTTTTTGGCGTTGCCAATTTAACCCGGGTTTGTTTGCCGTTTTTAGAAAAAGGAAGTCACGTGGTCACCATAAGTTCTATGGGAGGAATTCAAGGGAGTATGAAATTTTCAGGTCTCTCGGCTTATAGTTCCAGTAAAGGCGCAGTCATTACCTTGTCAGAATTATTAGCAGAGGAATATAAAGAACAAGGAATTTCGTTTAATGTTTTGGCTTTGGGCGCCGTTCAAACCGAAATGTTAGAAGAAGCATTTCCAGGATATGAAGCACCAATTACCGCCAGAGAAATGGCCGATTATATTTTTAACTTTACGATGACAGGCAATAAATTTTATAACGGAAAAGTATTGCAAGTTTCTTCATCAACGCCATAAAACCTTGAGTGAAACCTTATTAAAATATATTCCAGAACATGCAGTTGTTCCCGTTTTTGAGCTAATCAAAATGAATTTCGTGCATCTTAAAATTGTCAATGAACGACAAACACGTCATGGCGATTATCGTAAGGGAATTAGCGGAAAACACGAAATCACCGTCAATGGGAGTCTTAATAAATACAGATTTCTGATTACTTTAATTCATGAAATTTCGCATTTAGTGGCTTTTGAGAAATTTGGCAGAAACATAAAACCGCATGGAGACGAATGGAAATATACCTTTCAAAGATTAATGATTCCGTTTATTCGCCCTGAAATATTCCCGCAGCATTTACTTCCATTACTTGCAAAACATTTTAAAAATCCGACCGCGAGTAGCGATACAGACGCAAAATTATCATTGGCATTAAAACAGTTTGACCAACAAAGTGATAAAAACTATATCTTTGAGATTCCAAATGGAAGTGTCTTTAGGATTTCAAACGGAAAACTATTTAAAAAAATAACCTTACGAGTAAAACGATACGAATGTATAGAAATTAGTTCAGGACGAACTTTTTTATTTAATCCAAATGCCGAAGTAGAACTACTACCTAATTAAAAAAAAAATGAACAAAAATTATTACGCAATCATAATGGCAGGTGGAGTTGGCTCGAGATTTTGGCCAGTAAGTACAACCGAATTTCCAAAACAATTTCATGATATGTTGGGTTCTGGTGAAACATTAATACAGAAAACTTTTAGTCGTTTGTCAAAATTAATTCCCATTGAAAATATTTTTATCCTTACAAATGAAAGATACAATGACATAGTGTTAGAGCAATTACCAATGGTAAAACAAGCTCAGGTTTTGTTAGAGCCTGCAATGCGAAATACCGCACCTTGTATTCTATATGCTTCATTGAAAATTAAAAAACAAAACCCAAATGCACTAATGGTTGTCGCGCCAAGTGATCATTGGATAGAAGATGAAGTTGCTTTTTCTGAAAATTTGAAACAATGCTTTGACTATTGTTTTGAGCAAGATGCACTTATGACTTTAGGAATAAAACCTACTTTTCCAAACACCGGGTTTGGCTATATTGAATACAACAAAACCGATTTAAATCCAATAAAATCAGTCAGTCAATTCAGAGAAAAACCAGACTATGAAACGGCAAAATCATTTTTAGCCAGTGGAAATTTTTTATGGAACGGAGGTATTTTCATTTGGTCAGTTCAATCAATTTTGGCTGCTTTTGAAAAATTTCAACCGAGCATGAATTCGCTTTTTATAGGAGGTTATGAAACGTATAATACTACCTCTGAAGCTACATTTATTAATGAAAATTATGCCAATGCTGAAAACCTTTCAATCGATTATGCTATTTTAGAAAAAGCAGCGAATGTATTTGTTTTGCCAGCTAATTTTGATTGGAATGACTTGGGGACCTGGGGGTCTTTACACGAAAAACTAGACAAAGATGAAAACAATAATGCCGTAGTAAACGCTACCGTTTTACTGAATAATTCTTCTAGTAATATTATAAGCACCTCAAAAGAAAAACTTGTTATTATTGATGGATTGGAAGATTTTATTATTGTAGATAAAGACAATGTATTATTGATTTATCCAAAATCTAAAGAACAAGAAATTAAAGGAATTGTAAGTCAGTTAAAACCATAAAAATTATTTTTTCAGATAGGCTTCTCGTACTTTCTTAAATAAATTAGAAGAATATACAAATTCTACAATGGCTTGATTGTCTGTTGTGAAAATCTCTTCTTTGGAGCCCTCCCATGCTTTTAGTCCATTTTTTAGGAATACTATTTTTTCTCCAATTTCCATAACAGAGTTCATGTCATGTGAATTAATAACGGTTGTGATGTTAAATTCTTCGGTAATTTCTTTAATTAAATTGTCAATCAAAATTGAAGTATTTGGATCCAAACCAGAATTAGGTTCATCACAAAATAAATATTTTGGATTGTTGACTATCGCACGTGCAATGGCGACTCTTTTTTGCATGCCTCCAGAAATTTCTGAGGGTAATTTTTTGTGAGCATCAATCAAATTAACACGTTTTAGAACGATATCTACGCGATCGGATAGTTCAGATTTACTTTTATTTGTAAACATTTTCAAAGGGAACCCTACATTTTCGGCTACGGTCATGGAATCAAATAAAGCACTTCCTTGAAATACCATTCCAATCTCTGTACGCAATTCTCTCTTTTCATCCATTGATAAATCAGAATAAATCCGTCCGTCAAAAGAAATTGTCCCAGACTCAGGAGTGTGAATTCCTAGTAAACATTTTAATAATACTGTTTTTCCTGAACCACTCTGACCAATAATCAAATTAGTTTTGCCGGTTTCAAATAGTGTAGAAACGCCCTTTAAAACTTTGCTTTCGCCAAATGATTTTTCAATATTTTTTACCTCTATCATGTGCTGAGTAATAATTGAGTTAAAAGATAATTTATCGAAATTATTGCAACTGCAGTCCATACAAATGATACGGTACTGGCTTTACCAACTTCTAGTGCTCCACCTTTCATGTAATAGCCATGAAATGAAGGAATTGTAGCTAATAAAAGAGCAAAGACAAAGGTTTTAATAAAGGCATATGCAATATGAAAGGGTATAAATTCCATTTGAATTCCATTAATAAAATCAGAACTGGCTGCAAATCCGCCATAAACGCTTGCGATCCAACCGCCTAAAATCCCTAAAAACATACTTATTCCGATGATGAAAGGGTACAATAAAAGAGCTATTATTTTTGGGAAAACTAGATAATTTAAAGAGTTCACTCCCATTACTTCGAGTGCATCTATTTGT
>JBIHZQ010000033.1:0-20489 GCA_044231345.1 Flavobacterium sp. | reverse complement strand
CTAAAGATTTATTTTAATTGCATTTTAGCAAATTTTATTTGTTTTAAAATTAACTATGAGGGTTATAATAAAAATTTTAATCTAGGTTTACTTACTTTGTTATAGATTTATTGTGACTCTTATGACATAAATTAAGGCCTATTGATATAAAGAAATCCAAAAAATAGTTACTGGATTTCTTTTATTATCAATATAAATGAATTATTTTTTGCTTAAAATAATTACTATTTTATTAAAATCTGCTGCCGCATTAATAATTGATTTATACTCATCAAAACGTTCTAATGGGTAGTTTACTATGTGGTAGTATTCTATATTTTCTACATTAATTTCATTTCCATTTTTTGAAAATGAACTTGTAAATGCCGCTTCTGTTTTATTATCGATTGTCATTTGATGGTTCATTGAAAACTTTTCCAAATTTTTTACAGTGGTGCCCTCTGGAAGAATGATTTTAATTTTTCTTAAATAGGAATGAGGGTAGTCAATTTCTACAGGTAGAGCTCTCTTATTTTCTTGATATAACTCAAGTTGTCTTCCGATAGTTTGTCCTACTGAAAAAAGGTAGTTTTCGCCTGCTTTTTGAATCATTTCTTTACCATCAAACGTTACTTCTAGTTGAAATGGTTTTTTTCCAATATATTCGGTTCCCTCATTTTCTGCTTTTAATGTTTTGTACTCTGTTTCGACAGTATAATTTTCTGCTACACTTTTGAGAATATTTTTGTATTCATCTGTTGAGGCAAAATCTTTTAATGGTTGAAAATTAAGAGCAGAATATCCGCCAAAATTGATTTTACTCGTAATTTGAGGGTTTTCAATATCATTGGTAAAATCAATTGTAATGTCCATTACATCGTGTGTAATATCGGTTCCTGGAATGTCAATAAAGTTAACTTCACCAATACCCATGGTCATTCCGGCAAATAATTTACCTTTAATAAAAAGACCATTAGTATTAGCTAATGAATTTGGTATTAATGGAATTCGATATTCAATTTCGGTCGGGGTTAGGTATTTTTTTATTGATGGAAAATAGAATAAAAGATCATTTAAGTTTTCATAACTTTCAAATTCTTTATCAAATGGAATCTTATAACGGTCATTAGTCAGTACTATGTTGTTTTCAATTTCAAATTTTTTAAATAGTGCTAAATATAATTTTAGAATATCTGTTTGGTTGGCTTGCTTTGTCTTTAGAATATCTGATAGTGATTCTTTAGAATCAATGTAACGATTGTAAGCAATTGTTTTTTTTATTTTATTTTCAATATTCCAAATTTGATCTTGCAGTGTATTTGTTTTTTCAATTGAGTTACAAAATTCATCAATTATTTTTTGATCTTTTTTATTTAATTCAGCTGTTAATCTTTCGAATAAATTTGTTGAAAACTCTTTAAAATTATATAAATTCTTTGCCCCACTATTTAAGTTGCTACCAAGTTTGTATCGAAACATTTTAATATTTGCATTCCAATTTGAATATTTTTCATCATTATCTAGTGCTTTTACAATTGAATCTGAAAGAGATAGGATAGTCTTATTTGGTAATTTCCCGGTGTCAATTTTAGGTTCGCTAAGTCCATTATAAGTTTTGTAGATAAATTTTAGGTGTTGTGGATAAATTAGGTCTACATTCATAGTTAATATAGGATATTCATCTTGCATTCTTATTGAATTTCCTTTGAGTTCTGGATCTTCTTCTACGACAAGAATCCGTTCAATTAAAGCTCCTTTTTCTAATCCATTAATCGCAAAATAATTGTATTTTACTCCTCGTTCTTCATCGATTTCTTCTTTGATATCATTTTGATCTAGTAATATAACTTTACCGTTTTTTAGAATAACCCTTACTTTGTTTTTAAGAATTTTTTCATTTTGATTGAGTGATATATATATTTTATTGTTTCGTTCTATTGCATCATCGGAGTTAATAAATGTTTTTTCGTGAAGTAGGCGATATTGGATGGCCATATTTCCATTCACCACAATTTCTATTTTTATTGTGCGATCAATAATTATTTCATTTTCATTTATATATTGGCTTGGAATAGTTAATGGTTCATTTGTTACTTTCCAATTATAATCTTTAAATGAATAGTCTTGTGCAAAAAATAGAGCAGAATTAAACAATAGTGCAATAAGAATAAATAGAGCTTTTAAGGATGATAGTTTCATTAGTTTTCTAATAGTATTAAGGTTTCTGAATAATTTGTTTTTAATTTTTTAATATCTAAATTCCATAGTTCAAAGTCTTTATTGTCTAATATAATTTTCTTTTGCTTTAATTGACAGTGTAAAATTATTTTTTCGTTTTTTACTTCATAAGTAAAATCAGCTTTCAAATAGTCACTATCTAAACTGAAGTTTTTCGGAATGTATTTCAATGAATAATTTTTTGGCAAAGTCAATTCAAATGTTGTGTTTGTATAAGTTAAAAATTCAAATTCAAATTTGGCTACACGATTTTTTTCAATAATCAATTTTTCATAATATTTTTCTAAATAAAGGTTTAGATAGAGTTCTTTATCAACTTTTACGAGGTAATTATCTAAATCAAAATTAAAATTAACAACATAAGGTAAATCTCTGTCAGTAATGTTTTCCTCAGAAAAATCAATAAGACTAAATTTGTTGTTTCCTTTCAAAACAAGACTTTTAATCATTTCAAATCTGGTTTTATTAGCCACATCTCCAATTTGCATAAGTATGGAACTTCTAGAAAAACCATTAAAGGCTATTTTACCAGAACCAATAATTTTATTTTTTTCAATTGATAATTTTACGACTTCGTTTATTTCGTTTGTTTCAGCTGGTACGATTGGAACAGACACAATTTTATATGTACCATTTTCACTAAACAGCGCTTGTTTTCCTTGAATAAATGCAGTTGGAATTCCAAAACGGGTTTCTTTATCAGTACCATCTAAGAAAATATAGTCTGCTCCTTTTTTAAATACTGCTATCATGTGATTATCAACCGATGGAGTGGCTAACTCATTGTAGGCATAGGGTATAGTCCTTGTTCCTATCCATGAAATAGTCACATTTTGAATATTAGCATAGTCCGCCATAGCAGTAATTATACTAGCCATATCTTTACAGTCACCAAATTTTCTTTCAAAAACTAGACTGGCTTCTCTTGGTATGAATCCTTCATATCCGTTTTCAAAAGCTATGTATTTTATATTGGTTTTTACCCAATAAAAAATACTTTTTATTTTTTCCTCGTCTGTTTGTAAGTTAGCCGTAAGTTCCTCAGTTAATTGTTTTAATTCAGGTGCTGACTTTTGATTTAAATTTTTTACAAAACCCTTATAATAATTAAAAAGCTTATCGACGTCATCTAATACTTCTATTTTTTCCTCATTAATAGTATAGTCTTTAATATACACATCAATATGAGTAATTTGATGTAAAAAGCCAGGGGAATTTTCTTCATATTTTAATGGGTTGGTTTTTTTATACGTCCATTTATATATCCATTTCCCTTTTTTCTCCGTCTTTGAAAATTCAATCTGATTTGTTGGGTCGTTAAAAATTTTGTACCCAATATTTATGTTTTTCTCTGCTATTACTTCGAGTGAAGAATTTAATATTGGCAAATTATTACCAAAAATAAATTTATGTAATAAGAAGGGGTCGACAAATTCGGTTTGGTAGTTGAATACTTTTTTGGCCCCAGCTTCAAGATTTGGAAAGATAAGTTGCCGTTCTTTAACATCATTATAAAACACAGAACTTTGACGTGCTTGTTTTTCATTGGTTTGAGTAACTTTAATCTTTTTTTCCTTTCCTTTTTCCGTAATAATAGTGTGGGCTTCATAATCTATTAACTTAACTAATTCGGAATATGAAAATGATTCTTGATTGTTTTGTATCCCATTTTCGTTTAAAATCATTGACTCAAACAAGTTATTTTGAATGACTTTTATTTTTTTATTTTCTATGGAAAAATCATACGATTGGATATCATTAACGATTATTTCATTAACATTAGGATAGTTTTTTTTGTAGTCTAACAATTCGCTTTGTGCGAAAACGCTTGTCGGGCTCACAAATATCAAGAAAATAATTATGGAGTTACTTACTAATTTCAACCAATTCATTTGAATCATATTTTTTTGTTAATACAAGTTTTCCATCGGTATATATTTTGGTATCTCCATGTAATTCGTCATTTTTATAATTTGCACTAATCCATGGTTTTCCGTCCTCCTTAAAATAATCTTGCGGTCCTTCATAATTTCCGTCTTTAAAACGCTCATTTCGGTAGATTTTTTTATTCAAGTAATATTCAATTCTATTCCCATAGAGAAGATTGTTTTTGTAATTTGCTTCAAATTCAGGCTGTCCGTTTTCACTATTAATGATGAATTTTCCTTCTAGATTTCCTTTGATTAATTCAAGTTGTATTGCGCTGTTGCCATTCGGGTAAGTCGCTTTAATAACTACTGTTTCTCCGATAATTTCAATTTTTTTATTTTCCACATTGGTAGACGAACCTAGAATATAGTACTTTGCTGCGTTGTTTTTGTACCCAATTGTCAAAATTGTTTCTCCCTTTTGATTGTAATAAGAATAGTCACCTTCATATAATCCATCTGTTTTTGTGTAATCAAAAAGTTTGGACTTGGTGTGGTAATAGCGAGTGGTTTTTCCATATTCATTTCCATAACTATTTTCATCTACAAGTCGTAGATTACCAACAACATCATATTGTTTGTCTGTATTGTGAAGTTTGCCTGCGTAGTAGGTGCTTTCGGTATAAATTGTTCCGTAGGGACTGTAGCTTTTATATTGGTTGGTACGAACCCCATTTCGGTATTCGCATTCTATAATTGGATAGTTTAGTTTGTCTTTCATGATAAACTTACCGTTG
This sequence comes from Flavobacterium sp., assembly GCA_044231345.1. GTDB lineage: Bacteria > Bacteroidota > Bacteroidia > Flavobacteriales > Flavobacteriaceae > Flavobacterium. The sequence goes on along the minus strand of JBIHZQ010000033.1, from coordinate 15,607 downwards.
AGTTCCCCATTTTTCATTTCATAATTTTGAATAATAGTTCCCTTATTATAAGCAACTGAAAAAGTGCCTGTTCGGTTTTTAAAATCAATAGTGTTTTCTAATTCTCCACTATTAGTATAGGATAATGATTTGATGAGTACATCGTCTAGGAAACTTTCTTTTTTTGAGATCTTCCCGTTTTGCCAATAACTTATTTTTTCAAAATTCATTTGGTCAGCTATGAAAAAACCTTCAATTGATATCGTTCCATCTGGATAAAAAGTTTTAAAAGGACCATTTCTCTCTCCTTTATCATAGTGAAATATTCGGTTTAGTTTTCCATTTTCAAAAACTTCATAAACTCCTTTGATGGTGTCGTTTTGATAGTTACAAATAAAGTTGGGTAGTCCATTTTTGTAATAATTATATGTTTTTCCATTAAGCATTCCTTGCACATAGTTTTCTTTAAGTTTTAAAATGCCGGATGAATAATAATAATTCCATTCGTTATTTTTCTTACTTTTCAAAAATTCCCCAGTAACTAATTTATTGCCTTCAATGGTATTTATGACAAATGGTTTTTTTGAAGCACTAATTTCAATAGGTTTTGGATTGTTTTTTAAATATTGTAATCCTGTTTTTATTTCTCCTGAGCTATATTTTTCTTCAAAATATTTGGTTTCATTGCTGTCGTAGTAACTATAATTTTCTAGATATTCATTAGAATCATAGGTAGATTCTGACATTTTTTTTCCAGTAGAGAAGTAATCGGTATTGAGGGTTAATTTTCCATTAACATAATTGTTTTTACGCTCAATGATTTGGGTTGGATAATATCTTGTATAGGTTCCTTGAGTTTTTCCAGCTAAGTAATTTGACTCAGAATAAAGTAATTTGCCATCAAAGTATTGCTTGTAGTTTCCTGTAAGCTCCCCATCCAAATAAGTGCAACTATCGACCACATCCCCTTGTTCGTTATACATAAAATAAGGACCATTTAGCTCACCATTAGCATAGCTAATTTCCGATTTTTTTTCACCGTTTTGATACAAACAAACTAATTTCCCTTCACGTTTTCCATTATTATAGTTTACTTCACATTGCTTGCTTCCATTGGCATAATAAGTAGTAATTCCTTGTATAACATCGTCGTGATAACTTTCAACAAAACTAATTTCACCATTACTATAATATTCCGTTTTAATTCCTTCTAATTTGCCATTGGCATATGTTTTTTGAACCGTTAAATTTCCTTTATCGTCAAAATATTTTTGCAATCCATCGAGTTGGTCGTCTTTATAATTTAGTTCGCCAATACAATTTCCATTTTCATTTACTAACTTATGTTTGCCTTGACTTTTTCCGTCAATTTGAACTCCAATTAAGTACGGGTCTCCTGATTTTAATAGAATTATTGCATTTTCTTGTTTGCCAAAAAGAGTTGTTTTTCTAGTAGCAAATTTGCTCCAAAAATCCTTTAACATATAGGAGGTGTAAAAATCTTTTATTTTATTAGTTTGAGACTTCAATTTTTTCCCAATTTTCTCTTCCATACTTGCTAGGATATAGTAAGAATAGCCCTCAAATTTATTGTTTTCAATTAGATTTTTTATCCAAGGAATGTAAATAGTCTCAAAAAAACCATCTCCCATTTTGTGTTCCAAAGTATATTCAGCAACCGCTTGTATTTGCCGAATAGCGACATCGTCAATTTGAGATTTTACTTTGTAAGCACTTTTCAATGGCAATTGATTTCTTAAAATAGTTTCAATTTCTTCAAAATTATCTCCACTTGTTGAAAATACCACGGCACTTTCATTTAAATAATTTTGTCCAAATTTTTCATTTAGTTTTAAGAGGGCATTTTCAGCAAATTTCCCGTTTGGCGCAATTATTAGATAACTCATTAGCGCTAAAGTTCCTTCAGTAATTTTTCCGTTTTCTAACGCTAATAACCCCAATAAGTAATGCGATGATGCATTGTTTGGATTAATTTCGATTATTTTTTTTAATAAATCGACACTTTTTTGCGAGTTTTCTTTTCGAATATAAAGTATCGCAAAGTTGTAAAGGAAATTACTTGAATTGGGAATGATTTTTTCACCTTCTAAAAATATTTTTTCAGCAGCATCGTATTCTTTTTGATTGCTTAGAAAACTTCCATAAAGCGTATACAATGTTGGCATTGCTTCCATGCTTTTGTTGGTGTGTAATTCTTCAAAAAAAGCTTTTAATTCAACTGGTTTTTCCATTGCAGAAAGCGTCAATGCAATTTCATACTGTGCGTCAAGATATTTTGGATCTAATTTGCTAATTTTTTGGTATTCAATGATAGAAGCTTCATATTTTTTTTCTTCATATAATTGTACCCCTTTTTTTATTATTTCTTCGGTATTATATATAAAAGTGTGGTCGGTTTGTGAAAATGTAAGCGAAGAATAAACGGCAAATAATAAGAGTGTTAATTTTTTCATATAATGATTAATTGATTTCCAAATATAGTTTTTTTTAAAGAGTTAGAAAATATTACATTAATAATTAAGTATTTATTTCAAGATCATTAATATAAGTTTCATATTCGTAAAAAAAGCGCTCAAACGCATCCATTTTTTCACTAAAAAAAGCAAATATCTCAGGCCAAGTGGATTTATTGTATAAACTAATGGAATGGTATTCAATCCAAATTCTACTAATAGTTTTTCCGTTTTCCAGATAATAATTTTTTTCGAATAGTGCATCAAGTTGATACTCTTCTATTAAAATAGTTCGAAGTGATTCTATTTTTTCAAAGTAGATTTTCTTCTTTTCTATATCTTTCGTTTCGATGTCTAAAAGTACTTGTGCCTTCTTGTTGTCGACAAAGAATTTAAAGGAAACGTCTTTAATCTTTGTATTATATAAAAGCCATTTTCTAGGATAGGCTTCAGCAAAAGCTATCCAAAATTCTTTTTTTATGAATAACGCTTCTTCTTTACTGAACATAGGGTAGGTTAAAAGTTTGGTGTACTTGTTTTTTTGAATTATCTTTATCTATCATTGTTTAAAGGAAATCGATTATGGATTTTTTGGAATTTATTAAATATGTACCAAAAATAGAAAAAGAATCGCTACTAGCAGCGGATGCTCACCTAAAAATGATTCCAGCTGAACGTATTAGTTCTTATGAGCAAGAATTCACTGAAGAGTTTATTCCGAAGCGTGCAGCAGTATTGATGCTTTTATATCCAAAAAACTCAATGACTCACATCGCACTAATTATTCGTAATTCGTACCCAGGAGTTCATTCCTCTCAAATTGCTTTTCCTGGCGGTAAAGTCGAAACACACGATTTGTCATTGATGCATACTGCTTTAAGGGAAACTCATGAAGAAATTGGAATTCATCCCAATCAAATAAAGGTAATTAAAGCATTCTCTGAAGTGTATATTCCTCCAAGTAATTTTCAAGTCGCTCCTTTTTTAGGTATTTGTCATTCGGAAATAGAGTTTACCTTACAACTAGAAGAAGTGTCGGGCATTATCGAGTTTCCATTGGCAGATCTAATTAGCGAAGCGACCGTAGTGTCAAAAAAAATTACCACTTCCTATGCCGATGATATTGACGTACCTACATTTAAAATCGGTGATTACCATGTTTGGGGCGCTACCGCGATGATGATGAGCGAGTTGAAAGAAGTTTTGAAAAAGGTATTTTAATTAGTAAGTTTACCACCCATAATACCTCTAACTAGTACACTATGAATTTATTCAAAAGAAATCCTTTTGGTCATATACTTTTTATCAAAAAATGGCTGATTCGAATTTTTGGCTCAATAACTCACAAAAGATACCGTGGATTTAATGATTTAAACATCGAAGGATCCGAAATTATTAAAGCGTTACCAGAAAAAAATGTTTTATTTATTTCTAATCATCAAACCTATTTTGCCGATGTAGTTGCCATGTTTCATGTATTTAATGCCAGTCTTAGCGGAAGGCAAGATTCCATAAAAAACATTGGGTACCTCTGGCAACCCAAGTTAAATATTTATTATGTAGCCGCCAAAGAAACCATGCATTCAGGAATTTTACCCCGAATTTTAGCCTATGTTGGTGCTATAACAGTTGAACGAACTTGGCGGGCTAAAGGAAAAGATGTTATTGAAAAAAAAGAGGTCAATCCTAACGATACCGAGAATATTAAAATTGCACTTGAAGATGGATGGGTAATTACATTTCCTCAAGGAACAACCAAATCGTTTAAGCCGGTTCGAAAAGGAACGGCACACATTATAAAACAACATCAACCCATCGTAGTTCCCATTGTAATTGATGGTTTTCGACGTTCATTCGATAAAAAAGGACTTCGAATGAAAAAGAAAGGAATCCTGCAATCTTTTATAATTAAAGAACCTCTTGTAATAGATTATGAAAACGAATCCATTGAAGAAATTGTAGAAAAAATCCAATATGCGATAGAACAACATCCATCTTTTCTAAAAGTAATTCCTCTTGAAGAAGTTGAAACTCAAAAAGAGCTTGATAAACTCAGAAAATGGTAGCACTGACTATTCAATCTGGCTTAATTCTTTATAATTTCGGTAAAGTTTTTTTAGTAGTATCCCATAAATTAACCAGTAAATAAGCCAAAAAATAAGCGATACCAATCCAAATTGAAGGAGTATTGATAAAATTCTACTTTCAAAAAAACTACTTTTTTCATAAGTAAATGCAACTTCTAAACTGATAATAAAACTAATAACCAGGATAGTATAATTATACCAAATGTAATATTTTACCGCCTTCCGAGTATTAATTATATTTTGCATTAACTGATGGGTAGAATCTGTTGCAGAAATCGAACGATATTTCTTGTAAAACAAATAGATAAAACCAATTATTACAACATAATTTGCCGCGTTTATCCAATAAAATAATTCCTCAACTCCGTATTTTTGAAGTTTAGCAGTATATTTTTCATCGCTTTGTACCATTAAAACGATGCTCCAAAACGCGAAATCAATCAGGCTAATGATGAACAGCCACTTCACCAAGGAAGAGGAATTTTTATGTATCATTTTGTAAATTTCATTCTCTGAAACTTGCTCAAAACCAACTGTACTTTTTTTCCAATGATTTTTCAGTAAATCCAACTCTTTCATAACACACTAGGGATTTAATATTTTTTTTAATTTTCCTTTTATTCGGTTCATTTTTACTCTTGCATTCACCTCAGTAATACCCAAAGTTTCCGAAATTTCTCTATAATCCTTGTCTTCTAAATACATAAAAACTAAGGCTTTGTCAATGTCATTCAATTGATAAACAGCATCGTACATTTTTTTTAATTGTTCCTCTTCTTCAAAATTGTATTCGTCATAACCAACCAAAAACTGATTTTTTTCATAATCAACAGTCGATATGCTTTTAGTCTTTTTACGGTATAAAGTAATCGCAGTATTCAATGACACGCGGTAGGCCCAAGTAGAAAACTTACTTTCGCCGCGAAATTTCGGAAAAGCCTTCCATAACTGAATGGTAATCTCTTGAAACAAATCCTTGTGAGCATCAATACCAGAAGCATATAACCTACATATTTTGTGGATTATATTCTGGTTTTCCTGTAACTGCTTTACAAAAATTTGTTCTAAAGTTTCGTTCATATTCAATTGGTAGGTGGTAATCTAATTTTGTTACAAGATACTGTTTTTTTATTTTGAGCTATTCCATTTTTCTTTCAATCAACAGTTGTCCCGCTGTTCATTTCAATCCGCCTGATTTTTTGTGGCCAACAATCAGGCGGGATTTACTTTTCCATCGGGGCTATTTTAGAACCTTTTCGGAAGTAACCACAATGAATAGCACATTTTCATCAACAAATAATAGATATTCAAACCGCTTTTTCGTAACTTTAATGTAGTATCATAAACCAATTAATAATGAATATTCCAAAATCTGATTTACCTCGTATTGTAATTATTGGTGGTGGATTTGCAGGAATTGCAATTGCCAAAAAACTGAAAAATAAATCTGTTCAAGTAGTGCTAATCGATAAGCATAACTATCATACATTCCAACCATTATTATACCAAGTCGCAACAGGTGGTCTAGAAGCTGGTTCTATTGCCTACCCAATTCGCAAAGTAGTACAAGAATATAAAAATTTCTATTTTCGACTTTGTAATGTGAATCAAATTGACACAAAAAATCAAAAAGTAATCGCGGATATTGGCGAATTAAAATACGATTACCTCATAATAGCCACGGGTTCAAAAACTAATTTTTTTGGTAACAAAGAACTGGAGAGAAATTGCATGTCAATGAAAACTATTCCGCAATCACTTAATATTCGAAGTTTAATTTTAGAAAACTTAGAACAAGCACTACTCATCAATGATGCAAAAGAGCGTCATAGCCTAATGAATTTTTGCTTAGTGGGCGGCGGACCTACTGGGGTAGAATTGGCAGGGGCATTAGCCGAAATGAAAAATGCTATCTTACAAAAAGATTATCCAGATCTAGACATCAACAAAATGCAAATCAATTTGATTCAAAGTGGTAATAGAATCTTAAATACGATGAGCGAAAAATCATCCCATGCGGCTGAAAATTTCTTAACCAACTTAGGGGTTACCATAATAAAAAACTGTCAAGTAATCAATTACGATGGTAAAACAATCACCACCGATTCAGCAATCGTATTCGATACCGCTACCGTTATATGGACTGCGGGAGTTCGTGGAGCACCAATTTCAGGGCTATCCACTTCTGCTTTTGTAGATTCCATCGGAAGATTAAAAGTAAATTTATATAATGAGGTAGAAGGTTATCCAAATATTTTTGCGGTTGGCGATATTGCATGTATGGCCAGTCAGCACTATCCAAATGGACATCCAATGTTAGCTCAAGTAGCCATTCAACAAGGGAAGGCAGTGGGAGTCAATATTTATAGAAAAATAATGAAAAAGGAAATGAATCCCTTCGAATATAAAGACAAGGGCTCAATGGCAACAATTGGAAGGAATAAGGCAGTTGTTGATTTACCTCGTTGCCATTTTAATGGGGTATTTGCCTGGTTTGTATGGATGTTTGTCCATTTATTTTCACTAATCGGATTTAAAAATAAAGCCGTAGTTTTCCTAAATTGGGTATATAACTACATTCGTTTTGATCGCGAAGGACGATTAATTATTCGTCCCTACAAAGAGAAAAAATTCTCTGCTTTTACCACTGATGAATTGTAAGGTTATAAAGGCTTAGTTTTGTAGTAATTTACCATCAAATTTACAAATTTACTATAACTCTCTAAACCATCTTTTTGTTGATTTATTTTTAAAAAAGTATCGTAAAATATCTTAAATCCCTTTTCAATAAAGGTTTCATAGTTTTTCCAAAACTGTTCACTCTCGTCATAATTTTTAATTATTCCAGGGCGAACGGTTTTAAGTAGTAATCGTAGTGTTTTTTCATCTCTGATTTTCCAATTATGCAAGCAATAACGCAACGCATAACTATATCCAGAATATTGAAAATATAAATTTTCGTTTTTTATTGAGGCCAAGAATCCTATAAAATTGGCTTCGCTTTCAGAGGCATATCCTAATTGATGGGCCATTTCATGACAAGCTACCGTAGGAAATTGATACATTGGTCCTCTATCATTTACCTGCGCCTCATTGGTAAATGGATTTAAATAGCCACCAAATCCCATGTAGGAAAGCGGTAGGCTAATTAGTGATTTTTTTATACTTAAATTGGAATAATTAATAGTAGGAAATTCATCTGTAAGTGATTTGTACCCGTTTAAATTTAATATAAAAACTTGCTGCTGTTGGTAAGGGAAAATTATTTTTTTGGTGCTGTCGATTTCAATTTTCGCATGAATTTCATTAGTTTTTGCGATTAATTTTTTGGTAAACAAAAGTAAATCCGCATCTGAATATTCTTTTTCAATTTTTAATTTCTTATGAAGCGGAACTCGATAATAATTTAACGCCCATAAAAAGTGAAATAAAAAGTAAAATACAGATAAAAAATGCAATGCAATCAGGGCACTTGATTTCCAATTCGATTTCCAATATGTTCGTTGTTTATAGCTCCATCTAATGACTAAAAACAGTACTATTCCATAGCAAATATCTCCTATTGAAAAAGAAAAAAAACCAAATACAGTGCGGTTTGTTTTCGAAATCCAACCATAAATTCCATTACTATAATAGGATTCAACTAATTCAGGAAAACATGAAATTAATTTCAACAATAGAAACTGAATTGGTAATAAAAAGGGTAGTATGAATTTTTTTTTCATCGCAAATGAATCATATGCTAAAGTAACTAAATTAGACCAAATTTTTTCTTATAAATTATTCATTTTTTTTACCTAATTGAAAAGGCAACTTTGTAACTTTGACGCACTATAAATTTATTATTGAAATTGATGAGCCAAGAAATTAGAAACCTGGAACCAAAACCACTTTGGAAAAATTTTGCCGATTTAAACGCTGTACCACGTCCTTCAAAAAAAGAAGATCGCGTGATTGAATTTATGAAAAAATTTGGTCAAAACCTTGGTTTAGAAACCTTTGAAGATGAAATTCGAAATGTAATTATCCGAAAGCCTGCCACTTCAGGAATGGAAAACAGAAAAACAATTGTTCTTCAAGGACATCTGGATATGGTTCATCAAAAAAATGCTGATACCGAATTTGATTTTGATAATCAAGGTATAGAAATGGTTGTTGATGGCGATTGGGTTCGTGCAAAAGGAACAACACTCGGGGCGGATAATGGTTTAGGTGTTGCCATGATCATGGCTGTTTTAGAGAGTAAAGAAATTGTTCATCCAGCCATTGAAGCACTTTTTACAATTGACGAAGAAACAGGAATGACTGGGGCTTTAAATCTTAAAGGAGGCATATTGAAAGGTGAAATACTTTTAAATATGGATACCGAAGAAGACGATGAAATTGATATTGGATGCGCTGGAGGGATAGATGTAACAGCAACCAGAACATATCATGAAGAGGAAACTCCAGATGATTCTGTAGGATATCAAATTTCTGTCAAAGGATTGAACGGGGGGCATTCAGGTATGGATATTCACAAAGGTTTGGGAAATGCCAATAAAATTATGAACCGATTATTATTTGACGGCTTCGAAAACTTTGGTCTTCAAATAGCTGAAATTAATGGCGGTAGTTTACGAAACGCAATCCCGAGAGAAAGTGTGGCTAAGGTAATTATAGCGAAAATGTATGACGAAGCCTATGTTTTTGATATGAAAGAAATCATAAACGATATTAAAACGGAATTCAAAACTACGGAACCAAATTTGACCATCGAAATTACGAAAAGTGAGTTACCAAATAAAGTAATGGAGTTAGGAGTACAGGAAGGAATTTTACGTGCAATTTATGCTGCTCATAATGGCGTATATCGAATGTCAGCCGATATGGCCGATTTAGTAGAAACATCCAATAACATAGCTCGAGTGGTAATAAAAGATGGTGAAATTTCTGTTCAAAATCTTACTCGTTCTTCTGTGGAAACCTCAAAATTTGACTTGGCTAACGCACTCCGTTCTGCTTTTGAACTGTGTGGTTGCGAGGTGGTTATGGCAGGTTCTTATCCGGGATGGACTCCAAATGTTAACTCAGAAATATTGGATATTTTGGTGTCTATTTATGAAAAACAAAATAACGAGAAACCAAAAGTTGTGGCTTGTCACGCTGGTTTAGAATGTGGAATTTTAGGTACCAATTATCCCAATATGGATATGATTTCTTTCGGACCAACCATTCATGGTGCCCACAGTCCTGATGAAAGAGCTTCAATCAAATCGTCCCAGAAATTTTGGAGTTTTGTAGTGGAAATATTAAAAAGTATTCCTGAAAAAAATTAAAAATCATCAACGTCCGTAATTAATTTGCGGACGTTTTTTAATTTGTAGTATTCATGAAATTAATAATTTCGTTGTATCTATTACTCCAAGGTTTGATAAACTGCGTAATCATAGGTACGTGTTTTTTATTTAAAATTATCGGTTGAACATTCGGTTGAAATTCATGTAATTTTTTAATAAAAGTTGCATTTCCTATTTTAATGCTTTCGTGTGTTTTACTGCCCAAATAAATTAGGATTTTAGGGGTATTTTCATCAATAAAATATAGCGGAGAGGCCTTTTTCCATTCTTCAGGATTTGATGTCCAAGTAGTGATGTAATTATTTAAAGTTGTCGGAGGAAATTGTTCAAGATAACTTTTCATATCTAAACCAGCTGCATCGTTCAAAATGATTCCTTTAATTAATTTATTTCCTTTTAAATAGGATGGATTTGTGCCTACGAGTGCTGCTAAATGTCCGCCAGCAGAATGACCCGTTATGAAAATTTCATTTGGATTCCCATTGTATTTTTCAATATTCATTTTTGTCCATTCTACCGCTTTGGCTACTTCGTTTGCCATAACATTATAATTGTTGTTTGGACTTAAGCTATATCCCACAATAACGGTTGTAATGCCTTTTCTTGCAAAATTTCTTCCTAAAAACCAATACATTTTTTTGTCACCAGAATTCCAATTTCCCCCATGAACAAATAAAAGAACTTTGGTATTTTTTATTTTAGGATTCCGTGGAGTAAATATATTTAGAGTAGGTTGTGCAATGTTTGAATGCTGGTTTTCTAGGTAGGTAATGTTCTCAATTTTTTTGGAGGCACAACTAGTCATTACTACAAATAATGCGAGTGATTTTATTGTCAATGAAATTTTCATAACGATATTATTTGAATGGGCACCACTTACTTAGTAAGTTCCATAATTATGGGCTAAGATATAAAAGGAATTTGAAAATGACTGAAATAGAAGCTTGTTTATGCAAAAATTATAACTTAAAAGGAAGAGATTGTTTGTAATAATAATGAGCTAATTAAAATTGATAATTTATAGAAGTGAGTACTTGTCTTGGCGCAATTGGATTAAAACTATAATTTTCATGAACGGTATAATTCAATGCGTTACTCACATTTGATAATTTACACAAAACACTTACTTTTTTCCATTTATAACCAACAGAAATATCAAAAATGGCATATCCTGATAATGGGATTGTTCTATCAGGAACGCTTTGGCCTAAGGTGTTATTCCAACCTCCAATACGATTACCAATATAATTTGAAACGGTTCCTAAAGAAATTCCTCTCATTTTTCCTGATTGAAATGTATAAAATAGACTGAAATTTGCAGTATTTTTAGGCGTTCGTGTCAATCGTTCCCCTGTTATAAAACCCCCAATCGCTCCAGAAGTTTTAGAAAACCGCATGTCATTATAACTGTAACCAGCCAATATTGTTAACCCTTCAATAGGTTTTGAGCTAAGGTCAATTTCGATTCCTTTACTGGTTGTCTCACCGCTAAGATTTTTCACATTTGAATCCGTGTTTATTGATCCATCTGCTTTAAATTCAGCTTGTTGAGCTAAATTACTATTTACTATCGAATAAGCGGTAATGTTTGAACTAAATCGTCCATTACAAAAGTCTTTTTTAATTCCGATTTCGTATTGGTCAATTATTGAAGGTTTTAGCAGTTCATTTGTACTTGTTACACCACTATTTGGTTGGAATGAATTAGAATAACTCGTAAACAGAGACATGTTTTTTGTGGGTTGGAAAACCAAGCCAATTTTTGGAGAAAATGCATTATCTATTTGTTTTTCACCCCTTGTAGTTGCGTTTTGATTTACCGCTAAATTAAGAGTTATAGGTTGTGATTCTTGCCAAGACCAACGAAGACCAGCCAAAACTTTCAACTTTTCGGTAATTGTAATTAAATCTTGTGCAACTATTCCAAATCTGTGACTAGTGGTAGTGACTATATTAGTCAGGAGTGCATCTGGTTTTGGTGCTTCGTTATTTGAATAATCAAAATTAAATATGTTTATGGTGTCATATATCGTAGGATTGAAAGAAAAAGTACTTGATTCTGCAATCGATTTATCGGCATCAACTCCCGTAAATAATTGATGTTTTATTTTTCCAGTAGTAAAGTTCCCTTGTAGATTTAATTGGTTCCCAATCAGTTGTTCTTCAAGTTTATATTTACCCAATGGTCGGTTCCAATCACCATTACTATTGGGTTGAATTCGCTCAGTTCCTTCCCAAATTCTTTTAAAATTTTGTAACGATGAATTGAAATTTAATTTCCAATTTGAATTGAATTTATGCTTAATCAATACAGAGGCCGACGATTGTTGGGTATTCCCTTTAGACCAAGTAGCACCAAGATAAACCGATCTAGGAACGTTTGCAATTTGTTTACCAATTGATCCTGTTCCAAAATCAGGAGTCCAATAATCATTTAAATAATCAACCTGAATGGTGAGTTCGGTTTTAATATTCATTTTTAAAAATAATGATGGGTTGATATAAAAACGCTCTCTTTTTACAATTTCTCGAAAACTCTCAGCATTTTCATAAGTACTAATAATTCGGTAGGCAATTTTTTTATTTAATGGACCATAACTATCAAAAGTTGGTTTGTAAAATGAATAACTTCCCGTTTGTAAATTCACTTCCACTCCCTTTTTGAACGATGGAGACTTAGTTACCATATTTAATATCCCACCAGGAGTCACATTTCCAAAAAGCAAGGCGGAACCTCCTTTTAGAATTTCAATTTTTTCTAATGTTGCCACTTCGGGCATAGACCCTCCGGTCATTCGAAATCCATTTTTGAACATGTTATTCGCCGACATGTCATAACCTCTTGACCAAAAAGATTCTTGAGCCCCCCCGCGAGCTGAGCCAACATAGACACCATTCACGTTTTTTATCACCTCACTGAGTCGAAGGGTTTGTTGTTGTTGAATTACAGAATTTCCTATTATTTGGATGCTTTGTGGCAAATCGATTGGCTTAATGTCTAAACCCGAGAAAATCGATTCTTTTTTCTTATTTGGACTCTCTATTATAAAAATTAAAACCTCTTGAAGGGTATTTATAGAATCTTCAAGTATAAATTCAACTATAGTTATTTCATTTTTAACAACTTTAATTTCCTTAAATTGTTTTTTTAATCCAATCCCCTCAAGGGTAATGGTGTGCAGACCAATTGGAAAGTTTTCAAAATAAAACTCCCCTGAATTGTTCGTGCTTTTTGTTATCAATGAAGTATCAAATTTTAAAGTAATTCCGGATAGGGCAAAGCCATCTGAGGAAACTATTTTCCCTCTTATTGCTCCTGTTTCTTGACTAAATCCTTGTGTTAAAGACACAATTGTTACCAGTAAAATAAGATAGATTTTCATTAATGTTTATTTGGAATAATTAAAAATAATGATGCAAATATAATTAGTCGGTTTTAATTCGCAAAGCTTATTTAGACTAAATATTAATAATTTTAATAACTTTTTTATAGGTTTTTGATTCTGAGTATTTTATAATAATCAATTTTAAAACAAGCAGAATAGTTTTTCATTCAAAATGCCAGTTGTTGGCTTTTATTTAATAAAAAATGAAGTATTTTTTTTGTAAATTTGCACTCCAAATAAAGTTAAATTACAATGTTAGACAAACTTCAATATGTAAAACAACGCTTCGATGAGATTTCGGATTTGATTATTCAGCCCGATGTTATTGCCGATCAAAAAAGATACGTACTTCTTAATCAAGAATATAAAAGCATCAAAGCTTTAGTAGAAAAAAGAGAGGAGTACCTTATTTTATTGGCAAATATCGATGAAGCTAATGAAATAATTTCAGACGGAAGCGATGCCGAAATGATTGAAATGGCAAAAATGCAATTGGACGAAGCCAAAGAACGTTTGCCTGAATTAGAGGAAGAAATCAAATTCATGTTAATTCCAAAAGATCCAGAGGACGCAAAGAATGTGATGGTCGAAATTCGAGCTGGAACGGGTGGTGATGAAGCAAGTATTTTTGCAGGAGATTTGTTTCGAATGTATACTAAATATTGTGAAAATCGCGGTTGGAGAACTTCGGTTGTGGATATGAACGAAGGAACTTCTGGGGGATTTAAGGAGGTTATTTTTGAAGTTACTGGTGAAGACGTATACGGTTCTTTGAAATTTGAAGCGGGTGTTCATCGCGTGCAGCGTGTCCCACAAACCGAAACTCAAGGACGTGTTCACACCTCTGCAGCAACGGTGATGGTGCTTCCAGAAGCTGAAGAATTTGACGTGCAAATTGATATGAACGATGTTCGTGTGGATTTTTTCTGTTCTTCAGGACCCGGAGGTCAGTCTGTAAATACTACAAAGTCAGCGGTTCGTTTGACACACATTCCTACTGGTTTGGTAGCGCAATGTCAAGATCAGAAATCACAACATAAAAATAAAGATAAGGCATTTACGGTTTTACGTTCTCGTTTATACGAACAAGAATTGGCCAAAAAGCAAGCAGAGGATGCTGTTACACGTACATCTCAAGTAAGTTCTGGTGACCGTTCTGCAAAAATCCGTACCTATAACTACGCCCAAGGTCGCGTTACTGATCACAGAGTAGGACTGGATGTTTTTGATATGGATGGTGTCATGAATGGAAAAATTCAGAAGTTTGTTGATGAACTTCAATTGGTCAACAACATGGAAAAATTGAAAGAAGCCAGCGAGGTATTTTAAAAAGGTCTTGGGTCATTGGTTTTAGGTCTTAGTTAGTAAATTATAGGTTTTTATCCGACTAAAATATATGAGAAACTTTAGAGATTTAGAAGTTTGGCAAAGTTCTGTATTATTTGTAAAAAGAATTTACAGTATCACGGGTTCGTTTCCCAATGAAGAAAGGTTCGGATTAGTTTCTCAAATTAATAGATGTGCGGTTTCAATTCCATCGAACATTGCCGAAGGTTGTTCTAGAACTTCTCAAAAGGACTTTTCTAGATTTTTGCAGATTAGTCTGGGTTCAGCTTTTGAATTAGAGACCCAAATTGAAATAGCTAAAGAAATAGGTTTTGTTGATTTAGTTTTACACTTAGAAATTATTTCTGAACTTAATGTTATTCAAAAAAGAATCCAATTGTTAAAAAAGTATGTTGATTCCCAAGTTTAAATATAATATACAAACAACTAAGACCTAAGACCCAACACCCAAAACCATTAAAATGACAACTAAAGAATTAATTGACCAAATAAAAACCAAAAAATCCTTTCTGTGTATCGGTTTGGATGTCAATTTGACTAAAATTCCAAAGCATTTTTTAGAACTTGAAGATCCAATTTTTGAGTTCAATAAAGCAATTATTGAGGCGACTCATGATTTGGCAGTTGCCTATAAACCCAATACTGCTTTTTATGAAGCCTATGGAATTAAAGGATGGAAATCACTTCAAAAGACGATTGATTATCTCAACGAACAACATCCAGAGATTTTTACAATTGCTGATGCAAAACGTGGTGATATTGGTAATACTTCTGCGATGTATGCCAAAGCTTTTTTTGATGATTTGAATTTTGATTCGATTACCGTTGCTCCCTATATGGGTAAAGATTCTGTAGAACCATTTTTAGCCTTTGAAAACAAACATACTATTATGTTAGCTTTAACTTCCAATGAAGGAGCCTTTGACTTTCAGACATTAAATATTGATGGGAATGAAGTGTATAAACACGTTTTAAAAACTTCCAAAACATGGAAA
>JBIHZQ010000099.1:0-6962 GCA_044231345.1 Flavobacterium sp. | reverse complement strand
CAATTCCTTTTTTGATTACTTGAGAACCACCTAATTGATTTGAGTTTGCTCCTGTTGTAGCTTTATCAGCAGTCATTAAAATAAACGGACATCCTACAGCAGCTGCAGCCATTTTAAGTTTTTTCTCTGCTTTTTTATCTCCTGTATTTCCAGTATGGTAATTAATTAAACCTGTTTTACCTCTTACTTCGTCTCCTTTTTTAAGACCAGCGATGTATGCTTTATCTTCTAAAATTACAACTTTTTCCCAATCATCTTCAGTTGAAACAACAATTTTCTCAGTAATTTCTTCAACTCTACCCGTTTTTCCATAAACTATTTTTTCAATAGCATATTTTCCAATAGAATTTTCAGCATCTTCACCTTCATATTTGTAAACAACAACATATTCTTCTACTTTGATTACTTTTCCTTTTACTACTTCACCACTGTGTTTTGTAATAAGATCACTTTGAGCAAACATTGCAACTGAACTTGCTAATAAACTAAATAATACAATAAATTTTTTCATTTTTTTTATTCAAATTTGTTAAACTTGGTGCAAACATATAACATTTATTATAAATAAAAAAGTATCAATAAAAATCGAAAATTAACGATTAATTATTTTTTCTTGATGAACGATGCTTTCTTGATGAATCGCCTTAAAAATCTTTAGAATAAATTCTTCACTTAATTCCTTTTGTTGTCCTTCGCGAATCATTTTTTGCAGTATTTCGTTCCAACGCTTATGTTGTAAAACCGACACGTTTCTCTCTTTTTTTACTTGACCAATTTGTTCTGCAATTTGCATTCTATTTCCTAAAATTTCTAATAATTTACTATCGGCTACATCAATACTGGTTCGTAATTTTATCATAGCAGTGGTGTAATCCTCCGCGTCTGTAGTTTGATTTCTAACTTGTAATTCTTTTAAAATCTGCTTCAAGACTTTGGGTGTAACTTGTTGGGCCGCATCACTCCATGCATTATCGGGATCCGTATGTGTTTCAATCATGAGGCCATCATAATTTAAATCCAAGGCTTGTTGAGAAACTTCGTGAATCATATCTCGTTTTCCAGTGATGTGGGAGGGATCGCAAATTAATGGTAAATCAGGAAACTTATTTTGAAGCTCAATAGCAATTTGCCATTCTGGAATATTTCTGTATTTAGTTTTTTCATACGTTGAAAATCCCCTGTGTACGACTCCAATTTTTTTAATTCCTGCTAGGTAAAGTCGCTCAATTCCACCAATCCAAAGAGACAAATCTGGGTTTACCGGATTCTTAATTAAAATGATTTTATCGGTATTTTGTAATGCATCAGCAATTTCTTGAACCGCAAAAGGATTTGCTGTTGTTCTAGCACCAATCCAAATTACATCTATATCGTGTTCTATGGCTAATTTTACATGGGCTGCATTGGCAACTTCTGTCGCCATTAATAAACCCGTTTCAGCTTTTGCTTTTTGAAGCCACTTCAATCCAATAGCTCCTACGCCTTCAAATCCACCAGGACGAGTTCTTGGTTTCCAAATTCCAGCTCTAAAAATACTCACATCAGAATCTTTCAACTCATGCGCAATTTTTAAAACCTGCTCCTCCGTTTCTGCACTGCATGGCCCTGCTATTACTAGAGGATGCACTAAATTAAAGGCTTCTAACCATGACCTCATACTTTTTGTGTTCTTCATTTTTTTTCTTTCAGAAACTTTTCTCGATAGCTATTTAAAAAAAAGTGCTCTTATACTAATAAATTTTACTATAATTAAGTACTAATTAGCAACATCTATTTTTTGACGAAGGTACTTAATTTTTTAATTAACCTTATTCAACCAAAGTGCTATTTTCAAATTTTAGTTTGCTCAAAATGGCAAATTTATTCCTTTCTTATGCTAGAAATAAATAATATTTCAAATTGTACTGCTTATATAGAAGTTGTAATTGAAATTCTATTTACTTTTGTTTAAAATTTAAGAGTATATGTCAATAAAGGTCAGTAATATTTCTAAAAGTTATGGTACTCAAAAAGCACTAGATTCTGTAACTTTTTCTATAAATAAAGGTGAAATCGTGGGGTTTTTAGGCCCAAATGGTGCAGGAAAATCCACGCTCATGAAAATATTAACTACCTATATAGCTTCTGATGAAGGTACTGCCAATGTAAACGGATTCGATGTAAATTCGCAGCAAAAATTAGTGCAACAGTCCGTTGGTTATTTACCCGAACATAATCCATTATATTTAGATTTATATGTACGCGAATATCTTGATTTCAATGCGGACATATATAAAGTAGATCCATCAAGAATAGACGTGGTAATTCAGCTTACTGGTTTGCAAACCGAATGTCATAAAAAAATCGGACAATTATCAAAAGGATACCGACAACGGGTGGGACTTGCCAATGCATTACTCCATGATCCAGAAGTATTAATTTTGGACGAACCCACAACTGGATTGGACCCAAATCAATTGGTAGAGATTCGGAATGTGATAAAAAATGTAGGTAAAAACAAAACCGTTTTTCTTTCCACACACATCATGCAGGAAGTAGAGGCACTTTGCGATCGAGTGCTGATTATTAATAATGGCAAAATTGTTACAGACAAAAAATTAGATAAATTAATTTCACAAGAAAAAGAACAATTAATTGAAGTTGAATTTGATAAGGCGGTCGATATCGAATTGATTTCGAAAATTCAAAACCTTATTTCTTATTCTAATACGCATGATTTTGTGTGGGAATTGGTTTTTTCTTCCGAATTAGATATGCGATCAACCGTTTTTGATTTTGCTCAAGCTAACGGATTCAAAACATTACAGATAAATCAAAAGAATAAAAATCTGGAAAGTTTATTTAGAGAAATCACTGCTAAAAAATAGTATTTAATTGTATATTATTTGTCCTATATAAAGTTGCTGAACATCAACAATTGGTGGCTTATTAATAAGTATTAGATTGCCCGTACTAACCATTTTCCCAGAAATTTTCTCAATGGGATGTACCGTTAAATCGTTCATGCCTCTATGAAAAACTTGAACAGAATTTGATAGAAAATTCTCTCCTGAAAACCGACCGTTTCCTTCATAAAAATTAAGCACTAATTCATTGGTTTGCCCAGAAATATAAAATCGTGAAACGTTGTTGTTTTCAATAACCGTTTGAAAATTATTAAGCTTTAAATTAAAATCTCCTGTTCCTGCTCCATCAGACAAATCCATAGAAAATAAGCGCAATATTGGATAGGTTAAGAATGTGTTTGAAGTAATCGTTTTTTCAGTTTTGGAATGAATTTCAATTAAGTTCGGTGCCGTAACAAAAACCTTAGTATTCCCATAATCTCGAACCCAATTGCAAGAGGTGTTGTCTTTAATTGACAATAATCCATCAACTACTTTTACTTCGATATTATCAATCAAATTATCACCTGTTTGCACCTCCACTTTTTGAATGTCGCCTTGAGAAATAACCAAACTTATTCCACGATATACTATAATTTTATTAAAAACTGGAACGGCAACCTCTTTGCTAGTGGCTGCCCCTGAGGCTTCTACGCACTCTATTGGCGAGGAACAGCTGAACAGTAAAAATAAACCAAAAATTATTACTCCTAATTTCATTTGTCTAAATTAAAATCGGACTCCCATAACAAATTCCATAGCCTCTGCAAGAAAACCATGTGTTTTTAAAGAAAATCCCGTGAATATTTTGTCGTTAAAATAATACTTCATTCCCAAACGATCATAAATTGGAATATCATATTTATAAGGCTGATAAATGTAATACCCTAGTTGTGCTTCGAGAGAAATTTTATTAATAAATAATTCATGACCAATAAAAAACCCTACCCTCTTGTAATCGGTATTCGGATCTATATTTTTTGAAGGATAAGCAATCGATTGGTATCTAATAAACTCCTTATTATAATTGGATAAAAAGACTTCTGTTCCAACTTGTATTGCACTTTTTTTATTTACTCTTTTGTCTGCATAAAAACTTAGGTGATAAAAGGGATGGCTTCCACTCCCTACAATCGGACTTTGATTGACTCCGGTTCTTACTACTAAATTGTATTTTATTGGCTGATTAAAATGCAATTCAATAGGAACAGAATCTTGCACTTTTTGAATTTTGTTTTCCAAATTATAGTTGAATCCAATAGTAAAATTCAAAGTATTAATTCCGCTATTAGGAGATTTTATTCGTCCATTTGAAAAATGAGTAAAAATAAAACCAGTTTGAAATCCTAAATTCCCTAGGCAATTTTCTTTTTTATAATTCAGCGCTAAATTAATGTTTCCCATAATTTTAGACCCAAAAGCAGAATTTTTACTATTGGTCTCTTTATGATATGGATTAGTAGAAAGCGCAATTCCTTGAGCTATTTTGAAAAGCATCGTTCTTTTAAAAAAATAAAAATTATAATGAACCCCAACGGCATAATTTTTACCTAAAAACTCATTTTTAAAGTCTTGAAAAAGGAAATAACCCCCATAATCAGGGTAGTTATAAAGGGAGTGCCATGCTTCTTTACCATTTGTTTTTTTTGAAAAACTCAGCAAAACACCTTCGGGATGCCCTGATACAAGGTGAGCCAAATCGGGAGCGTGCAATAAAACATTACCTCGAAAGTAATTCACCTCCATTGCATTGCTATCGCTGGTATCTTGTGCGAACGAAAATTCTAGAAAAAGCAAAAATAAAATAGAAAAACAACGCTTCATTAGGATTACAAAGGGGTAAATATATTGCTTTTCTAGAAAACTGCCTTTGCAATTTGTCTAATATTTTCTGATTTTCCCATTGAATAGTAATGCAATACTGGAATTCCAGCTTTTTTCAACTCTTGCGATTGGTAAATTGCCCATTCAATTCCAACTTGCCTAACTTCTGAGGCATTCTTACATGCTTCTATCGAATTTATTAATTCTTCTGGCAAATCAACTCTAAAGACTTGTGGCAAAAGTTGGAGGTGTTTTTTTACTGCAATTGGTTTAATTCCTGGAATAATTGGAATTGTGATTCCCATTTCCCTTGCTTTGTCAACAAACTCAAAGTATTTTGAATTGTCAAAAAACATTTGCGTCACGACATAATCTGCACCAGCATCTACTTTTTCTTTGAGCCTTTTTAAATCCGATTGCAATGAGGGTGATTCGAGATGTTTTTCAGGATAGCCAGCTACTCCAATACAGAAATCGGATTTATTATCTACATCCAAAACATCGTGTAAGTATTTTCCGTCATTCAAAAGTTTGATTTGTTTGACCAAATCAACTGCATATTCATTTCCGCCATTTTTTGGAATAAAGTATTTTTCGTCTTTCATGGCATCACCTCGCAAAGCCATAACGTTATCAATTCCCAAATAATGACAATCGACTAATAAATACTCCGTTTCTTCTTTGGTAAAACCGCCACAAAGCACATGGGGTATAGTATCTACATTGTATTTATGCTTTATTGAGGCACAAATACCTAGCGTTCCAGGACGCATTCTTGTTAGTTTTTTATCCAATAACCCATTTCCTTTATCGATATAAACAAACTCTTCACGAGAAGTGGTGACATCAATAAATGGTGGATTGAACTCCATTAATGGATTAATATTATCATATAATTCCTGAATACTTTTCCCTTTTTGTGGTGGAATAATTTCAAACGAGAATAATGTAGTTCCTTTTGCGTCTTCGATATGTTGTGTTACTTTCATTTTTTTTGGTTTTTGGGTTTTGGGTTTTAGGTTTTAGGCAAATCTTATACCTAATACCTAGAACCTAACACCTATTATTTAATCTGCTATATTTGGATTCAACCATTTTGATGCTATATCGGTCGAAATATTTCTTCTTTTGGCGTAATCTATTACTTGGTCTTCTTTTATTTTTCCGAGGCCAAAATACTTGCTTTCGGGGTGTCCAAAATAATATCCCGACACCGATGAAGCTGGCCACATCGCCATACTTTCGGTTAATTTTACTCCAATTTCTTTTTCAACATTTAATAACTTCCAAATGGTTGGTTTTTCTAAATGGTCTGGACAAGCGGGATAACCTGGCGCTGGTCGAATTCCCTTGTATTTTTCTTCAATTAATGCCTCTGGACTTAAAACCTCATCCGCTGCGTAACCCCAGATTTCTTTACGAACTTTTTCGTGTAAATATTCGGCAAATGCTTCCGCAAATCGGTCTGCGAGGGCTTTTACCATAATTGAATTATAGTCATCTAAATTCTTTTCAAATTCAGATGCCCATTCATCAACACCAAAACCAGTTGTTACACAAAACGCGCCCATATAATCGGTTTTCCCACTGTCTTTTGGCGCAATAAAATCGGCCAACGCCATATTTGGTGCGCCTGCCGTTTTTTGAGATTGCTGACGCAAAGTTAGAAAAGCTGTTGGTTGTTGGTTGTTGGTTGTTGGTTGAACCAAAATGTCATCATCATTGACTTGATTCGCAGGGAAAATTCCGTAAATTCCTTTAGCTGATAATTTCTTTTCTCTCAATATTACTTTCAACATTTCTTGAGCGTCTGCAAAAACTGAAGTCGCTTGTTCGCCAACCACTTCGTCTGTTAAAATTGCAGGATATTTTCCGAATAATTCCCATGTTCTAAAAAACGGTGTCCAATCGATATACGGCACTAGTACATCCAAATCAACTTCAATCGTTTTTGAACCAATGAAATTTGGTTTTACAGGCGTGAAATTATCCCAATCTAATTGCAGCTTGTTCACACGTGCTTGTTCGATAGTTAAGAAATTCTTATCCCGACTTCTATTCAAATATCCTTCACGCAGTTCATCATATTCTAACCGAATAGCTGAAGTATATTTTAGTTTTGTTTCCGAATTCAATAAATTTCCAGCAACTGTTACCGCTCTTGAAGCATCGTTTACGTGAACTACCGTCGCGTTGTATTGTGGCGCAATTTTCACGGCAGTATGTGCTCGAGAAGTAGTGGCACCACCAATC
>JBIHZQ010000098.1:0-6963 GCA_044231345.1 Flavobacterium sp. | reverse complement strand
CAAATGCGGCAGCAATAGAGCAAAATAAAAGCACCATTAATAAACAAAGTAAAACCAACACGAGTTTTACCACTAATGCCGTTGACTTCATGGCCACTTTAAAACCCCATAACTTATAATAAGCCATATTGCTGTCTAAATAAGCTTTAGCTTGGACTTGTATTTTTTCGGTTTGTTCTTTTAATTCTTCAAAGGCCATTTTTTGATGTTTTAGCGATTTATTTATTACTGTTCAAGGGGTTTTATTTTTGCAGTCTAGCGTTTTGATTTTTTAAATCACTTAATTTTGTTTCTAAAAACGAAATCACGTCTTCTGTTTTATTGCTCATGTTAGAAATCAAATCCTCATAAGTGTCCTCTAAATCGTACTTGGCATTAGAAAACCTGCTTTTTATTTCCTGAGACGCATTTTTTAACTTGTATTTTAAATCGTTTTTTGCGTCTTCAAAACCATCTTTGATTTTTTCTCTCGTTCGCGACCCTTTGTCTGGGGCAAATAAAATTCCAACTCCTGCTCCAATTGCTGCTCCCGCCATAAGAGCCAAAACCGTTTTTCCTGTGTTTGTTGTCATGATTTTATGATTTAAATTAATACTATTTTTAAAGTTACAACTAATAAAATAAGAAGCTACTCCTTAATTGTTAATTTCGACTAAAAACTTAAACGAGCCTCTGTATTGCGTTAAATTAATTGAAAAGATGCTAATATTAGTTCACAATAAAAACAATCGGTTTACTGTCTTTATTTTATTTGATTCCAATAAAAAAGCGCCCATTTTCATAGGCGCTAATAATTTCTACCAAAGGCAATTTATTAATGTCCTGTTTTTACCCAAGAATCTTTAAGTCCAACCGTTTTATTAAAAACTAATTGTCCGTCTTTTGAATCTTTATCCAAACAGAAATAACCTAATCGTTGAAATTGGAAGCGGTCTCCAAATTTAGATTCTAACAAACTTGGCTCTACATAACCCGTAATTACTTGTAACGAATTTGGATTTAAAAATTCTTTAAAATCAACGTCTTTTTGGGCATCAGGTGCTTCTTCAGAAAACAATCTGTCGTACAAACGAACCTCTGCCGGAATTGCATGCGCCACTGAAACCCAATGGAGCGTTCCTTTTACCTTGCGCTGACTGGCCTCGCTCCCACTTCCGCTTCGGCTATCGTCGTCATAAGTACAACGAATTTCAGTAATATTACCTTCTGAATCTTTTATAACGCTTTCGCCTTTAATGATGTAAGCATTTTTTAGCCTTACTTCTTTTCCTAGCGTCAATCGGAAAAACTTATTGTTGGCTTCTTCTAAAAAATCATCTCTTTCAATGTATAATTCTCCTGAAAATGGAACTTTTCTAAATCCTAAACTTTCATCTTCTTGACTATTTTCAGCGTCCAACCATTCTTCTTTTCCTACTTGATAATTAGTAATTACCAACTTTATTGGGTCTAAAACGGCCATTACTCTAGGGGCGGTTTTATTTAGATCTTCGCGAATACAAAACTCTAAAAGGGAAACTTCAATAACGTTTTCTCTTTTAGCCACCCCAATAGTATCACAGAATTTACGAATGGACTGAGCGGTATATCCTCTTCTTCTCAATCCAGAAATAGTGGGCATTCGTGGGTCGTCCCATCCGTTTACAATGTTTTCTTGGACCAATTGCAAGAGTTTTCGTTTGCTCATTACGGTATAATTCAAGTTCAAACGTGCAAATTCATATTGGCTTGGGCGTACTTTATTTGGTGCTGCAATTTGGTCTAAAAACCAATTGTATAATTCCCGATGCATTACAAACTCTAGCGTACAAATGGAATGTGAAATTTGTTCAATATAATCACTTTCGCCATGGGCATAATCATACATTGGATAGATTTTCCAAGCGGTTCCGGTACGGTGATGGTGGCGGTGTAAAACCCGATACATTAATGGATCTCGCATTAACATATTGGTAGATTTCATGTCTATTTTTGCTCTCAAAACGTGACTTCCTTCTGGAAAATCCCCGCGTTTCATTCCTTCAAATAAAGCTAAATTTTCCTCTACCGAACGATTTCTATACGGCCCATCAACACCAGGCTGTGTGGGTGTTCCTTTTTGAGTAGCCATATCTTCTGATGATTGACTGTCTACATATGCCTTTCCGTTTTTTATCATTTCCAGTGCCCAATCATAAAGTTGTTGGAAATAATCAGAAGCATAGCGCTCCTCCGCCCATTGAAAACCTAACCATTGCAAATCTTCTTTGATTGCATCTACATATTCTTGCTCTTCTTTCGCAGGGTTGGTATCGTCAAATCTAAGATTTACAGGGGCATTGTAGCGCAATCCTAAGCCGAAATTTAGGCAAATGGATTTGGCATGGCCAATATGTAAATAACCATTTGGCTCTGGAGGAAAACGAAAGCGCAATTTATCCTGAGAAAAACCACCTGATAACGAGTCTTCTATGATTTGTTCAATAAAATGGAGTGATTTCTCTTCGGTTGACATAATTTTTGATTAATTTTAGCAAAGGTAAAAAAGTTTAAGGTTTAATGTTTACAGTTTCGCAATAAACCTATAAAAAATCGGAAGTTGATGAAAGAACTTTAAGTCTAAAACACTTAACTTTAAACCTAAAACATATAAAAAAACAAAAATGGGAACGATTAAATTAAAAAACATACGAACCTTTTCCTACCACGGTTGTTTAATTGAAGAAGGAAAAATTGGATCGGATTACTCGGTGGATTTAGAAGTAAAAACCGATTTAAGAAAGTCGTGTTTAAGTGATGATTTGAACGATACGGTAGATTATGTGCTGTTGAACCAAATTGTGGTGGAAGAAATGGAAATTAGAGCTCATTTACTAGAGCATGTTGCCTACCGAATCACGAAACGAATATTTAACGAAGTCCCATCAATTTCTAGAATTCTTATTGGTGTTTCAAAGTTAAACCCTCCAATAGGTGGTGATGTTGAGGCGGTTACTATTGAAATGGAAGAATACCGAACTTAGTTTTTTTTCTAATATATATTTAAAAGTAACTTTTTTAAACTTTAAACTTTTAAACTTTAAACTTTTTGCTATATTTGCCATCCGTTTAATCATGGCGTCGTGGCCGAGCGGCTAGGCTGGGCTCTGCAAAAGCTCCTACTCCGGTTCGAATCCGGACGATGCCTCTAAAACCTTCAAGAAAACTTGAGGGTTTTTTTGTGGGCGTGTCATTCTGACGAAGCAAAGAATCTAGAAAAATTAATTAAAGTTGTGTTCGAATCCGGACATTTCGATTCTAAAACCTTACTAAATCAATATTAATTAAATCGTAATTATTATGTTTCTTTTAAACCAACTAAACGATTTACTGTTTAAATGTGTATTTACTCCATTTTCTCCAACGCCTTTTTAACTAGCTTTTGGTCGCTAGGAAACCAACCTTGCATCATTATGGCTAAACCAAAAAGTATCAATAAAAAACTAATCACTTTTTTTATGTTCAAAATATTTTTGGGGGTTAGCTTGTGTTTTAGTTGTTTGGCTAAAAGTATTTTTCCAATATCAATCACTAAATAAGTCAGGATGACGCTACTAAAAAAAGTGATCATTCTAGAGGTTTCTAATTCTAATTTTGGTCCAATGGTTATCAGGATTAAAAACCAAAATAAAAGCACGCCAACATTGATAAAATTGAGTAAAAATCCTTTGATAAATAAATTGATATAGTTCTTTTTTACTAAAGCAATTTCGATGTTTTCATCATCTTCAGAAATGGTGCTTTTTTTGAGTTTTATAAATGAAATTATTCCGTAGGTTAACATTAAGATTCCGCCAAAAATAAAAATCGCAGGATCGTTTTTTATACTTTGAATAAGACGATAACTACTGAAATAAGCAATCGCAATAAAAATAATATCTGCTAAAACTACTCCTAAATCAAACACCACCGCTGCTCTAAATCCTTTTACAACACTAGTTTCTAATAAAACAAAAAAAACGGGCCCTATTAAAAAACTTAAAAAAATCCCTAATGGAATGGCGGTTAAAACGTCTTCAATCATTATTATAGTAGGTTAGTTGTACTGTTTTTTACAAATATATATTAATTTTTAACGGCTTTCATAAATCGCCCCGCCTAAGGATTTCTTTTTATTTACTTGTTTTGGTTCGCCAAAAATAGTAATAACCCCTCCTGTGGTTGCTTTAGCTTCAACTAATTCAGTTGCATAAATTTTTGCAGAAGCCCCTGAATTAACTACAACTGAAGTTTGTGTTGATTTTAAATTATTGGCTGTAATTGTTGCGCCTGAATTTGCGTTTACATCCACATTTTCAGTGGTTCCTTGTACTTCAATTTTGGATCCTGAAGTCGCGCTAATAGTTGCTTTTTTTACTGCTAGGTTTAAGTTAATCCGCGCACCTTCTTTGGTACTAATTTCAATTGCAATTTGATTAATGGGTTTTTCACTAGAAATTGAAGTACCTTCTGAAGCCTCAATAGCATTGATTTTTTTATAGTATAAATAACCTATTATTTCATCTCCTTTTAATAATTTTTTTAGAGGCATTCTAATCTTCAATTCGTTATTAATAGTGATAATTTCTACTTCATTGGCGTTTTTTCCGGTTAACTCGATTTTATTTTCATTAGAAGGAATTAATTGTAGTGTAATTTGATCAAACGTTTTTACCGTATCAAAATCTCCTAAATTTCTAGTTATTATTTCCTGTGAAAACCCAATTTGTAAACAAAAAAATAAAAATAAACTGTTGATTTTCATAGTACTACTAATTTTCATTTTTTCTTAAAAAGTTAAAATCTAATTGTTTTTTAACTAAATCTGCGTTTTTTACTTTTACATAAATCTCGTCTCCCAACTGTAATAAATTTTGTGTAGTCGCTCCTACTAAAGCATATTGTTTTTCATCAAACGTGTAATAATCGTCTTTTATTTCACGGATACGAACCATTCCCTCGCATTTATTTTCGATTATTTCAACAAAAATTCCCCACTCGGTAACTCCAGAAATTACTCCTAAAAATTCTTGATCTTTGTGATCTTGCATGTACCTAACCTGCATGTATTTAATACTGTCTCGTTCAGCATTAGTGGCTAAACCTTCCATAGTGGAGGTGTGTAAACACTTTGTTTCATAAGTTTCCTCATCTACTGATTTTCCTCCGTCTAAGTAATATTGTAATAAACGATGCACCATTACATCAGGATATCTTCGAATTGGTGAAGTAAAATGAGAATAATAGTCAAATGCTAATCCATAGTGACCTATATTATCAGTAGAATATTTAGCTTTACTCATGCTTCTAATAGCTAAAGTGTCTATTAAATTTTGCTCTTTCTTTCCGTTAACATCATTTAATAGAGTGTTTAAGGATTTTGATATATCACCTTTGGATTTAAAATTTATTTTATAACCGAATTTAGCAATCACATTTTGAAGAGCAATTAATTTATCTTCGTTCGGTTCATCGTGAATTCTATAAATAAAAGTTTTCTTTTGTTTTCCAATAAATTCAGCCACTTTTTTATTAGCCAATAACATAAATTCCTCAATTAAATGATTGGCATCTTTTGCAATTTTAAAAAATACACCAACTGGCTCATATTGGGTATTTAAATTAAATTTTACTTCTACTTTATCAAAAGATATAGCTCCTTCAGACATTCTTTTACTTCTTAGTATTTTTGCTAATTGGTTTAATTTTAAAGTAGCGGCTACAATTTCGTCAGAAACAAGAAAAGTTTCTCCTAAAATAGCAACTTCTCCAGGAATAACCCTAGTTGTGGTTTCAATAATTACCTGAGCCTCTTCGTAAGAAAGTCGTTGATTCGAATTAATTACTGTTCTTCCAAACCATTTATCAACAATTTTAGCCTCATTAGTGACTTCAAAAATTGCAGAAAAAGTATATTTTTCTTCATTTGGACGTAAGGAACAGGCAAAATTTGACAGTACTTCAGGTAACATTGGAACTACTCGATCTACTAAATATACTGAAGTTGCTCGTTGATACGCTTCATCATCTAATATTGTTCCTTCCTGTAAATAATAAGAAACATCGGCAATATGAATTCCAATTTCATAATTTCCATTCTCTAATATTTTAAAAGAAAGCGCATCATCAAAATCTTTTGCATCTTTAGGATCAATAGTGAATGTGAGAGTTTCCCTCATATCCCGCCGATTCTTTATTTCAGATTCTTGAATTGTGGTATCTATTTTTTGGGCAAATAATTCCACTTCAATCGGGAATTCTGCAGGTAATCCATATTCAGCTAAAATAGCGTGAATTTCAGTATCGTGTTGACCTGGTTTTCCGAGAACTTTTTGAACTGTACCAAAAGGACTATCTGCTTTTACAGGCCAATCTTCAATATGAACTAATACAACATCACCATTCTCAGCAGCTCCAAGTTTATTTTTTGGAATAAAAATATCAGTATACATTTTTGGGTTTGCAGTAGAAACAAAAGCAAAGTTTTTTTGAATGTCGATTACCCCTACAAAATCAATTTTTTTTCGTTCTATTATTTCAACAACTTCTCCTTCAGCTTTTCTCCCATTTCTTCTATTATAAACATATACTTTTACAATATCTCCATCTAAAGCATGATTCAAATTATTAGTTGGAATAAAAACATCTTGTTCAAATTCTGGACAAACAAAATAAGCCGTTTTTCGACCAGTCATGTCTATTTTTCCTTGAAAATATTCTTTACTTGTACCAATAATTAAATACTTTCCTGGTGTTACTTCATCAATTTTTTTCTGGTATTTTAGTAGTTTTAAATCTTTTATTATTTGATTTCTACTCTGGGTATCGTCGAGTTCTAATTTTAAACAAATTTGCTTATAATCAAAAACTTTATTTGCGTTTTGAGATAGTAATTTTATTATTTTAGCCGTAAAATCAATCTCTTTTTTAATCGGTTTTCTTATTCTTTTACTCATATATCTTTTC
>JBIHZQ010000032.1:0-20700 GCA_044231345.1 Flavobacterium sp. | reverse complement strand
ATCTCCCATTGCGGTAAGTCTCATGACGGCTATATGTTTAATTTTTTTTGACAATTTAACTCGTCAATTATTTCTTATTCTGGTACAAAACAGGGTTCAAATCATCGTCGTTGTACATTTTCATTTGTTTGTACAATTTCATGAATTTATCTCCGTTTTCAATGTCATTTAACAAATCATCAATTGCCGTTGACAAGTCTGTTCTTTGTTCTAACAACACATTAAGTTTGGTTTGGCAATTGTCTCGGTGCTCTTGTGAAGCATCTGTTCTTGTGGCTTCCTCATTCATATGATAAATTTTCAAGGCCAAAATTGACAATCTGTCAAACGCCCAAGCTGGACTCTCAGAATTGATTTTTGCTGTTTCTTTAACAGTGACGTGGCTAAATTTTTGAAGGAAATAACCATCAATATATTCCACCATA
Source organism: Flavobacterium sp. (assembly GCA_044231345.1). Classification (GTDB taxonomy): domain Bacteria; phylum Bacteroidota; class Bacteroidia; order Flavobacteriales; family Flavobacteriaceae; genus Flavobacterium. The sequence goes on along the minus strand of JBIHZQ010000032.1, from coordinate 20,275 downwards.
TCGGTGCGTTCTTGATTTGATGCATCAATTTTTCTTTTCAGGGTCAATGCGGCAACGGGATCAATTTGAGGGTCTCGGATAATGTCCTCAAAATGCCATTGCACCGTATCAATCCAGTTTTTTAGATACAATAAATGTTCGAATTTTTCTTTTGGAAAAGGGTTGTTAATTGGTTGATCAACGCTGTCAAATTGATGATAGTCGCGAATACTTTGTTCAAATACAGAATAGGCTAACTTTGAAAACATATCTTTATTATTTAAAAGACAAAGATACTTTTTATACTTTTATACTTTTATACTTTAAACAACTTTTATGCAAATTCATCATTTATCAGAAAACAATAGTGTTTTAAATCATTTCTTAGCAGAAATTAGAAACATTAAAATTCAAAATGATTCGCTTCGTTTCAGAAGAAATATTGAACGGATTGGCGAGATAATGGCTTATGAAATAAGTAAAACTCTAGGGTATAAAGCAACTTCGATTCAAACGCCTTTGGGAACAAAAAGCACTTATTTAATTGAAAATCAAATCGTTCTTTGTGCTATTTTGAGAGCGGCACTGCCAATGCATGCTGGTTTTTTAAATTATTTCGATCGTGCCGAAAACGGATTTATCTCGGCTTTTCGTCACCATCCAAAAAACGATTCTGATTTTGAAATTGTAGTTCAATATGAAGCAGTAGCAGAAATTAACCACAAAATTGTTGTCTTAATTGACCCAATGTTAGCTACGGGACAATCCATCGTTGCGGTTTATAATCGGATTATTGAGCGTGGAACTCCTTCTGAAATTCATATTGCAGTTGCAATTGCGGCGCCAGAAGGTATTGAGTATTTGCAGAAATACCTACCTAAGAATTGTCATCTTTGGATTGCTTGCATAGACGAAAAGCTCAATAAAAAAAATTACATAGTTCCAGGGCTTGGCGATGCGGGTGATTTGGCTTTTGGCGAAAAATTATAATTGATGAAAAAAAACAAAAAGACTACAACTTATTACTATTAGTAAAATAAAATCACTTTGAACTTTTGTTTTTACCGTTTCTAGATAATTCGTTGCCATGATGGATATTGGTGCGCAGGTAAATATAAGCAATTCATTAGATTTTTGATCTGAGAGGGAAAAAACTATCGCTCCAATAATAAATGCTGTTGTTAGTTTTTTATAGGAAGAAAGCGTCATTAAAGGCTGTTTTGGAAATGAAATTAAAAGAGTCATTAAAAAAAATAGCCCTATGGTTACATATATTGAAAATGAAATATTTTGATATTTGTTGCTGAAATAATCAATAGAAAAGTTTGTAGCGCTATTCTTAATCAGTGTTTCTATAGCGGGACTGTTCGTGATTGTAACAAAAAGTAAGAACAAAACTCCAACGGCAATAAAGGCAAGAAAGGGTAAAATCCAATTTCGATAATCTCTTGCCACATGAAAAAATACAGAAATAAAAACTAAGAAAATGAATGCAATACTCCAAAAATGAAATAGTGCAGCTATAAAAATCCACAAGGAAGCATCAAATATTTTTTCTTTAGTTAATTTTAGAGACTGCATTGAAATTACCCTTCTTAATGCTAAAAGAATAAAAAAATTAGCCATCAATAGTTTTGTATTATTAAAAACGCTAGGAAAGAAAAGTAATAGTAGAACATAAGTTAAAACGTTATAGGCACTGCCTTTGCTTAGTCCGTTTTTTCTAGCGATAAAATCTGTGGTAAAAACAGCCCCAAACAAAAGTGCTAATTTTCCGATATTCTGACCATAATTTACAAACGAGTTTCCCCATTGTGGTTGTCTAATTTGGAAAATAAAATAGAAAATAATTAAAGCCAAAACGAGAAAGGCGTAATTAATTAGTGCTGATTTTCTAAAAAAACTTGTTATCATAAGGATATTTTATACTTTTGTAATTGTAAATATAATACTTGTAACAAAATGAAAGCATTTTTTGAAGGAATACAGTGGTTTTTTGAAAACGTAATGTTCTTACCGCAAAACTTTTTGAGTAAATTAGAACTTGAAAACTGGTTTGCTGCAAATACAATCAATTGGATTTTTATGATAATTTGTGCTGTTGCAATGGTTTATTGGATTAAACAATTAAAGCTTCACAAAGAAAACAACGAAGAGTTTCAAGACACAACGGCGCATTCATTTTTAAAATAAATTTCTATTTTACCAACATGGTAATAAACGAAATGCATTAAAGGTCGAAACCGATATCTTTTCTAAAATACATCGTATCAAATTGGATTTTATCTATGGTTTGATACGATTTTTTTAGTGCTGTATTAAAATCGTCTCCAAAAGACGTTACGGCCAATACTCGACCTCCATTGGTTACCACTTTTCCTCCTTTTATTTTAGTCCCTGCATGGAAAACGATAGATTCTGAACTAGTAGTTAAACCATGAATGGGTTTTTCTATTTCGTATTCTTCGGGATATCCGCCTGACACAACCATAATTGTACTTGCACTTCTAGCATCAATTTCAAGATTAATTTCTGATAGCTTTTCGTTGGCTACAGCCAAAAACAATTCAACTAAATCTGATTTTATTCTTGGAATAACAACCTCTGTTTCTGGATCGCCCATTCTTACATTGTATTCAATAACAATTGGCTCCCCATTTACATTTATTAAACCAATGAATACAAACCCTTTATAGGTAATTCCATCTGTGATTAAGCCCTCAATAGTTGGTTTGACTATTCGCGATTCGATTTTTTCTAACAGAACAGCATCCGCAAATGGAACTGGAGAAATAGCTCCCATCCCACCCGTATTCAGTCCTGTATCGCCTTCTCCAATTCGTTTATAATCTTTGGCGGTGGGTAATATTTTATAATTTTTGCCATCGGTTAATACAAAACAACTCAGTTCAATCCCGTCCAAAAATTCTTCGATTACCACTTTTGTACTTGCCAAACCAAATTTTTGATGAACCAGCATATTTCTTAATTCTTGCTTGGCTTCTGTCAAATCTTGAATGATTAATACTCCTTTTCCTGCTGCTAACCCGTCTGCTTTCAAAACATATGGAGGTTGTAATGTTTCTAGAAAATCACATCCTTTTTCAACTGTTTCTGCGGTAAAGCTGTCATAAGCTGCTGTTGGAATATGATGTTTTACCAAAAATTCTTTAGCAAATTCTTTACTCCCCTCTAATTTTGCTCCTTCTTTTGAAGGGCCAATTACTGGGACATGTTGTAACCTCTCATCTTGCTGAAAAAAATCATATATACCATTTACTAATGGGTCTTCTGGGCCCACAACCACCATTGCAACATTTTGCTCAATCACAAATGTTTTTATTGCGTCAAAATCTGTTGGAGAAAGGGCAACATTAGTGGCAATTCCTTCAGTTCCTGCGTTTCCTGGCGCTACATATAATTTTGTACACCGAGGACTTTGAAGCATTTTCCATGCCAATGCGTGTTCTCTTCCCCCTGATCCAAGTAATAAAATGGTCATTTTTTAAAATGTTTGAGTTGTAAAATGAGTGCTGTTTTTAGGTACGATTAATTATTCTAATAGGCTTTTGCTTCTCCTTTAAATATATTGATTACCGTTTTAACTATAATTTTTAAATCTAATACTAAAGACCAATTTTCAATATAAAAAACATCAAACTTTATTCTGTTAATCATGTCTTCCTCAATTTCTATCTCTCCTCTAAATCCTTTAACCTGAGCAAGTCCCGTTATCCCTGGTTTTACATAATGTCGAACCATGTATTTTTTTATCGTGGTTCCGTATGATTTATTTTGAGACCATAAATGGGGTCTCGGACCAACAACGGACATGTCTCCAAAAAGCACGTTAAGGAATTGAGGGAGTTCGTCTACACTTGTTTTTCGCATTAGTTTCCCAATTTTAGTGACGCGAGGGTCATTTTTAGAAGCTTCTTTTTCTGTGGTAATGTTGATTTGCATGGAACGAAATTTGTAGCAAAAAAATTCTTTTTCGTCAAGTCCTGGTCTCCCTTGCTTGAAAAAAATTGGTCCCTTAGATTCTAATTTGATGGCAATTGCTAAAATTGGGATTAGCCATGAAAGTAAAAAAACAATTACCAAAATGGAGAAAATAATATCAAATGTTCTTTTTAAGACAATATTGGTAGGTTCATGTAAAATAGTTCTTTGTAAAGAGAGAACGGGAAATAATTCGTAGTAATCTATTTTTAAATTTTTTGAAAACAAATCTGAAGTATCTGGAATAAATTTAATCTTTCTATTGTTTTCGTCTGCAAAATTGACAAAATCTTTTAACTGTTCGTTAGAAATTTCATTTAAGGAACAATATATTTCGTCTACTTTATTATCAATAACAAACTCTTTTAGATTGGCTAATCCTCCTTGAATGTGCTCATTTGTTTTTTTATCAGAAAAGAAGGCAAGAAATCGATAACCATAGTCGCTTCTCGTTTCAAAAAGTTCTTTTAATCGAATTGCATCTGGCGTGTATCCTATGATAACTGCATTTCTGTAATTACTCCCAGTGATTAATCGGTATTTTTTTAAATAGTAAAACAATAAAAATTTTGAAATGGCTATCAAAATAATGCTTGTTAGAATAAACACCCCTATTAATTTTCCGTTAAAAATCGTTGGTTTTGAAAAGGGAAAAAAAGCAATTATTACTAACAAAAATAAGATTCCTTGCTTGATTATTTTGGTTCCTATTTCTACTGGCGTGGTAAATCGATATATTTCATAAAACTTAACTACAAATGCAATGGCCAACCAACTAATTGATTGATAAATGAGGTATTCAGGAGTGCTTATATTAAGTGTGGATAAGAAAAATAACGAAAAAAAAGTAACTACCATTAAATCAATTAAGATGCTAATGGGTCTAATATATTTTGAATATCTTCCTATATGAAATTCAGTCATAATTAATGAATATATCTCGTAAAATCTTTGTGTTCTTCTTTTAAAAGAGCTTCGGTTGATAATGATTTGAAGTATTCATAGGTAATTCGCATGCCTTCTGCCCGAGAAACTTTGGCTTCCCATCCTAATAATTGTTTTGCTTTAGTTATGTCTGGTTGCCGTTGCAAAGGGTCGTTAATTGGTAACGGATGATAGACTACTTTTTGATTGGTCCCGGTAAGTTTAATAATTTCTTCGGCAAAATCTTTAATTGTAATTTCATCGGGGTTACCAATATTAACAGGATAAACATAGTCCGAATGAAGTAGTCTAAAAATTCCTTCTACCTGGTCGTCAACATAACAAAAAGAACGCGTTTGCATCCCGTCTCCAAAAATTGTTAAGTCTTCTCCTCGAAGTGCTTGACCTATAAATGCAGGGATTACTCGTCCGTCGTTTAATCGCATTCTTGGTCCATAAGTATTAAAAATTCTAACGATTCTGGTTGCTACCCCATGAAAAGTATGGTAGGCCATTGTAATGGATTCTTGAAAACGTTTGGCTTCATCATATACGCCTCGTGGGCCGATTGTGTTTACGTTCCCGTAATATTCTTCGGTTTGAGGATGTACTAATGGGTCTCCATAAACTTCAGAAGTTGAGGCGATTAGAATTCTTGCGTTTTTTACTCTTGCCAATCCAAGAAGGTTGTGGGTTCCTAGCGATCCAACTTTTAGTGTTTGGATAGGAATTTTCAAATAATCAATAGGGCTTGCGGGTGAGGCAAAATGCAAAATATAATCTAATTCTCCCGGTACGTGTACAAATTTTGTTATGTCGTGATGATAAAATTCGAAGTCTTTATGTTTAAACAAATGCTCAATGTTTTTTAAATCTCCCGTAATAAGGTTGTCCATTCCAATAACAAAGTATCCTTCGGCTATAAAACGGTCGCAAAGATGAGATCCTAAAAAACCGGCTGCACCTGTAATCAATATTCTTTTCATATAATTATTCTTGTTTTTTTAGTACCCCCTTTTGCTGGAAATTTGCATTAAATAGGCAGTACATAAAGGTAAAAAAGAGTACTCCTCTTTGTCTCCATAAAAATGATTCTGTCAAAAATAAACTTATCATTAGAACTGCAAAAGAAATGTGGACAAAATCTTTGTTTTTTATCGCATTTTTCATGTTTAATGCTAAAATCAATACTAAAATTATAACTCCAAAAATTCCTAATTCGGCGAAATTCTGAATATATTGATTATGGAAATTCTTTGTTTGGTATCCTTCTTGTTGTTCATCACCCAAAAAAAGTTGGTATTGAACTCCTTTTTCTGCAATTTTTGAGTATGACGCGTTCAATCCATATCCTGTAAAAAGAATCGGATCTTCTTGAAGCATTTCAATAAAAATTCGGAATTGATATACCCGAAAAGCGGTACCAGGAAAATAATCGTTGGCGGTAAATACCTTGTTATTCCAGGCTTGTTTTATACTTACATTGCGGACGCCTTCTGAACCTTTAACAATAACATCATTGACACTACTGTCCGTCATAATGGTTTCATACTCTTGTTTAAATCGCTCTTTAATTTTTCCAATAAAAGTTAATGATACTATTAATAGTAAGAATACTATCAGGTTTTTTAAACGCATTTTCTGAGAAGTCTTTGTGTAAAAAAATTGGTAAACCAATAATAACCCTAAAAAAACAACAATGATGTTTTTTGAAGATAATAAAAACACTAAAACAAATAGAATTACAGCAGCAAGAATTTCAATGATGGATTTGCTTTGTTTTGTAAAAAAATAAAAAAAAGCTACCGCAACATATACGGAAACATGAATTGCATTAACATCTTTAGTGACTAATTCATGATAAAAAAACACGCTAGAATCATTTAATATAAAATATCTAACGGATGCTTTTATTAAATAAAAAAGTGAAAAAAGCACGATTCCATAGCTGTAATATTTGAAAATCCCTTGCTTTTGTTCTGCTGAAAACGAAGGAATCAGCATGAAACAAAAGGGAATTAGCAACAATGGAAGTTCTTTTACTAAGGCTTTTTGAGAGCTTTCAACATCAATAGACCAAAATAACGATAGCGCCATTATACCAAAAAGGACTACTGGAAGCAACAGTGCAAAAGTGAGTTTAATTCTTATTTTTTTAGAATTAATAATTGTGGCTAAAACAAAAATTGCAAGAGAAATACTACTTACGGCATAGCTCAAAGGAATAGAAAGTAATCCTAAAACAATAAAAACAACTAAAGGATTTTTATTGTTTTGCTGTTGTAATTCCTGAAAAACACTTTTTAAATAATTGTAAGTAGCTGCCATTTATTCTGTCCCAATTATATTCATTAACTATTGCATCAAAGTTATTTTGAATGAGATGCAAGTTATCATTTTTTTTAATTGTTTCAAGGATATTTTTCACTTCATCGGAGTTAGAAAAATAGTAGCCGTTTTCTTTTAACACGCCTCTATTAAAATCATTGTTATGAGTAATTACAAGTGCGCCTGAAGCCATTGCTTCCAAAAGTGATGGATTAGTTCCTCCAACGGAGTGGCCATGAAAGTATAATGATGAAAAATGGCGTAAATTATTTAGGTGCTCTATGTCATAGATGGCCCCCATAAATCGGATATTAGTATGTGACTTATATTTACTTTTAAGATAATCGCCGTATTTTGTATTGTGATTGCCAACGACTAATATTGGGGTATTTCCCTCTGATTTTACCACTCCGTCTAATACCATTTCAAAATTGTTTTCTGGTTCAAACCGGGCCATAATCATATGATATTGATTGGCTTTAACTTGGTATTTTTCTATTGTTTTTTCGTTTGAATTATAAAATGGATGGGCTCCATAAGCAATATAGGTGGACTCTTTATTGTATCTTTCTAGTAGTATTTTTTGAATTCCTAAAGAATCAGATATTAGATAATCACTATTAATTGCCGCAAGTCGTTCAGCAAATTTTAGAAATTGTTGAACTGGCTTTGAATACTTTGTTCGTTTCCATTCTAAGCCATCCATATTGGTAATAATAATTGGCTTTTTGGGCAACAGAAAAAACCAAATGGAATTGCTGGTATACCCCAATTGTAATATTATATCAAAATTTCTTTTTCGTGAATCTAAAATACAATTAAAGTCATAAATAAATTGACCGAACGTTCCCACTAAGTGCTCGGGATCGTTTTTATGAATGATGTTTACCCCGTGAAAAGTAGGTTCTTGGTAGGGGTGATTGTGCGAGTTATATACATAAACCTCATGTCCCTGAGCGACTAAATAGACGGAGAAAAATTCGGCAAATTGTTCAAATCCCCCATAATAATTGGGTACTCCGCGTGTTCCTAAAATAGCTATTTTCATGGGAATTGAAATTTTCTGCGGTAAAAATAGGAAATTGAGGCTAAAATACTACTTGTTTTCTGCTGATATTTTTGTTTCAAAAAACAGTAATGCTCCTAAAACAATACTAATAACGTCAGATGAGTTATAAATTCCTGTGATGGTTAAGGTTGTAAAAAGATAAACCAAACCAATGGCGGAAATTATTTTCAATAGAAACTCATGTTGAAGGTTTATTGGTTTTTTATAGCCAAATAAGTACAATTGATATAAAAAAAAGAGTACCAAAGCTAGGCCTATAAAGCCTTTTTTATACCACACATAAGCATATCCGTTGTGCAACTCTGATATGTACTTCATTCCTGTTTTCGAGTCGCCTAAAGGGGCTTTGAATCGAAGATTAACTTGTGACCCAAATCCTGTTCCAATAAGATAACTATACGGTTTCGTTTCCATTAATTGAAAAGCACACTTGGCTTCATACCCACGCCAGTGATCCCAAAGGTCTTGGTGGTTTTCTCGGTCGATTTTTGTTTTGAATAACTCCTCTGGAGCGATTTTTACTTTATAAAAAAACGTTTCTACACCGCTACCGCTTCGGTCGATTTTTATCGAATACAAATAGGCATACATTGATAGCACAACGACACAAAGAATTCCGATTATTTTTAAACTTTTTATCGTCAGTTTTGTATGGCCATAGATGGATAATGTTATTATTACGAAAACAACCATCATCGTTCGTGAGAAATAAAAAACATTAGAAAAAACTAATAAAAAGGTCATTATATTGCCGCTGAGTTTACTTTTAAAAAGTTTTTCGTTAAATAATTTTGGAGCAGCTAAAATAAAGAAAAGGGAAAATAATTCTAAAAAATTGTCTAACCCAAAAGAGCGTAAATCACTAACCGATTCTGAATTTCCTGCAAAAAGCAATAACCGTATGCTGTGAAATGCAGCACACGCTACTCCGGCAATAATCACTGTTTTTACGAATGATTTAAAATCATTTACCTGTCTAAACAATAAATACCCAACTATAATTCCAACAATAGGTTTGATGCTGTGAGTAATGTCTTTGATGGTATTGGTTAGGGGATAATCATTAAATAATATCGGTAAAAATCCAATTCCTGTTGCTAAAACTATTGGCGCAATTAAAACCGCAATAGATTTTGAAATTATCGGTTTCCCGACGAAAAAAACAATTGAAATTACAAAAATTTGAAAAAATATATTATACCGAAATGAGGGCATGTAAAGCTGTAGAAGCAACACCAATACAAAAGCAATAGAAAATGTTTTATTTTGGCTAATGGTCATAAAGTTTGATAGATTTTTTCGAAATTATCACTATGCGTTTGCAGTGAAAAATACTCTTTTGCTCTTTGACTTCCGTTCTTTCCTAACCGGTTTCTTTTTTCTGAATCACCGATCAATTCTTCCAATGCGTGTGCTAAAGCCTCCTGATTATTGGGTTCAAAAAGGATTCCTGTAACCTCTGGAATTACAATCTCAACCAAGCCGCCGTGGTTTGCTGCAATAACTGGTTTTGAAGCCTGCATAGCCTCAATGGCAACTAGTCCAAAGGGTTCTGGCTCAGTAGAAGGAACTATCGCAATATCAATACTTTCCCATATTGTATTAATTTCATTATGAAACGGAATTAATACTACTTTATCTTTTAGTTGATATTCTGCAATTTTCTGTTCCACCATTATTAAAAAATTCTCCTGATTAGGTGGAGTATCCCCCACAAAAACCAACTTACATTGAGGATAATTCCTTACTACTTTTGAAAATGCATCGAGTGCTAATTGATGTCCTTTCCATCGGCTGATTCTGCCTACCAATGCAATAACAACTTCATCGGAATTGGCATTGAATACTCTTTTTCTAAATTCATTAATGGTGTCTTTTGAACTTTCAATATGATTGCTGTCAAAACCATTTAAGACTACCCTCGCTTTGGGTTGTAGCTTTGGGTATTTGTGAATCATAAAATCTTGAGTAGCTTTGGAATTAAAAACGACCACATCAGAAAAAAAAGTGACTAGTTTTGGGAATAAATCACTAATAAATTTTGGATGTTCGATAATTTCATGAACGTGCCATAAGTGTTTTATTCCGAACCATTTTGCATAAAAAGCTCCAATTAAAACTGCCAAAGTGTTAGAATGTACTATATCGATCTTAGTGTCTCCAAGCTGTTTTTTAATTATTTTAAAAGAATTGAAAATCTGAAAGGGAATTGAAAAAATGTTTTTTAGGGTAAACATATTTCGAGCGATTTTTATTACTGGCGCAATAATAATGGTAATGTTCTCTTTTTCTAATTTGTCAAATAATGGTCCTTTTGAAGGGAGAACTACAAAAACAGTATGGTTTCTTTTACTCATTGCGGTCACAAGAAATAGTGCCATTTTATCTGAACCATATAACTCAGCCGATTGATGAACAAATAAAATGTTTTTCATTTAATTTTCTGTAATCGATTTGATAAGTTTTGCTGGCACTCCCCCAATTACCGAATTAGGAGGAAAATTTCCATTTACAACCGCTCCAGCAGCCACCACAGAATTATCTCCAACACTACAGCCGTCCAGAAAGGTGACTTTTGCACCAACCCAAATATTGTTTCCTAAACAAATTCCTTTTGACGTAACTCCTTGGTTTCTGATGAGTTGGGAAGAATGATCAAAATTGTGATTTTCAGAATGAAAACTAATAAACTGTCCCATAATGACGTCGTTGCCTATTTTAATTCCGCCCGAAGCCCCAAAATAGGAATACTCGCCAATGGCCGAATTGCTACCAATTGTAATCCCCTTTCCAATTTTTGATAAATGGCTCGTGGTAGAGAGGATAGAGAATGCTCCGATTTTTACCGTATTTCCAAAAATAATTTTCTCAGAGGCATATCCGTCAATCGTACAGTTTTTTTCAAGGGTTACGTTTTTTCCGAAATGAATATTTTGGACGTTTTTTATGGTGGTGCTTTTGCCTACGTATACGATTTGTCTAGTAAAAAAAAGCCCCCGCAACAACATGATGATTCTTTGGTAAAAAACAGCAATAATTTGTCTATCGGATAAATTAGCATCCGGGATGTAGGTCTTTCCTGATTTTAAAAGTAAATTATTAAGTAGTTTTTTTAACATAAATCTTTTTAATAGCTTGATTTATTTCAATAGCAATTATAGCCATTTTTTTTTGAATTCCATTAAAAAACTTATTGGAATATACTATTAGGCCTTTTTTTAATAAATACTCTTTCGAACTTGTGAACCCTCCAAAATGAATATAAGAAGCGTGTGGTAAATAAATTATTTTTTTATTTAGTAACGAAACTTTCTTGCAAAAATCGATGTCCTCTACATACATAAAATAAGTTTCATCTAATCCGCCTACTTGATTCCATATTTCTTTGGTTGTAACCATTAACGACCCTTCCACCCAATCCACTTCCAACTGGGTTTTCTCCTTGCTAAAGTTGCCGTCGTCAAAATTTTGTTCCGAAAAATATAGTGTTTTTAATCGCAGTAATCGTTTAGGTGAAGGGAAATGACCCGCAGATTTTCTATAATTTTTATGCTCATCAAGCATTTTATAACCGATAATGCCAACGCCCGAATCCTGTTCTAAAACTTGAACCGCTTCTGAAAGTGAAGACAGCAATACGGTATCGGCATTAATTAATGCAATGTTTTTTCCTTTAGAAAATTGTGCGGCTTTATTGTTTCCTTTAGAAAACCCTAAATTTTCTGTGCTTTGAATTAATTGAACTTTTGGGTAATTCATTTTAATAAAATCACAGCTCCCGTCAGAAGAATGGTTATCGAGCAGTAGTATTTCAAAACTAATCGATTTTAGCTGCGTATATAACGAATCTAAACACCCTTTTAGGTGTTTTAACCCGTTATAATTTACAATTATTACCGATAGTTCTACTTCCATTACTATAAATTTGAATAATAGAAACGCATAAATTTAACATTTATTTTAGTGTTTTAAAACAATGTGTAAAACCCTAATTTCTTTTTGATGTAATACAGGCATAAAACATTTATTAATATGTTGGTTAACAAACTTGAAAACGCAGCGCCCTCAATCCCGTATAAAGGGATTAAAAGATAGCTGAGCCCTAAATTTATGAAAAAACTAATCAAAGTAATGTTTCTTAAGATATTTTGATTGTTGGTCATATTTAAAATTTGATCGACATTTCCCGCCATAGCACTAAACAATACGCCAATAGAAACAATTACTAAAGTAGTGCTTCCGGCAACTACTTCAGGCCCCCAAAAAGATAAAATTATTTTGCTGAAAATTATTAAAATTAAAACTATTGGGGTGGATAAAACCGCAATTAATCTTGTGGCATTATGTGTCAATTTTTTAAAATCCGCTAAATTTCCATGTCCGTAAAGCGATGCCATTTTTGGAGTAACAATAGTGCTTATAGTGACAATTATCAAAAAACCAATACTTCCTATTTTATAGGCTATGTTGTAAATTCCAACTTGAGCTTCATCAGTTAATATGCCTAACATTATTACATTTGAATAATTTAACAGATATATAAATAACCCGCTGAACAATAATGGAGAGGCTGTTTTGAGTAGTTCTTTTGTGGTAATTGAAGTATATGTTTTTTTTGGTTTTAAGTCAAAAACTGTTGCGGTTTCATACAATACGGTAGTGGTGATTGCGACTGAAAAAGCTAGAAAAGTATATGGATTGCTCAGATTAAGTTGATAAAAAAAAAATAGACATAACAAGAACAGCCCGTTTGGAATCACGAACATAAATAAATTATACAGCATAAACTTTTTATTTGCCATAAAAAAATAAAGGAACAATTCATGTACAATAAACAGTGGAATTGAAAAAGAGACAATCAAAAAATAACTTATTAAATCAGTTGTTCCAAAAATACTTAGTGAAATAAAGTTTGCTCCAAAATAAAAGATGATGATGGGAATAATAGAAAATAATAGTACGGCCTTAATTCCTTTTTTTAATAAGGCTTTGGCTTCATAAATATCTAAATTTTTATTGCCTATAATTTTTATTAAGGTGTTTGGGATTCCGAGTGTAAAAAAAAGGGACACAAGTTGAGAAATTGCAAAAACCAATGAATAGTTACCAAAAGTGACCACTCCAAAAAATCGAGTAATGACTAGCGATGAAATAAAAGAAGTTGATAGCCCAAATAGTCTAAAAAAAAAGTTTATCCCTGAAGTAGAAATTAATTTTTTGAAACTATTTGAATAATCTGTCATAAATAGAAAATTTCAAGATGCTTTTATTTATTTTTTAATACAAAAAAATATTGATAAGATAAAAATTCCTCTGCAAAACCAAGTGTAATAAGATTAATAATTTTTGATAGCGATTTACCTTGGTATATACTAATAGCGCTTACTTGTTTTAATACTTTATAACCTGCTGTTTCAAGAAGTTTTTTGATGTTTTTTCTGCAATAAAAACGAAGGTGTGTATAATCAAATATTCCTTTTTCTTCATAACTAAAATCACCTTTAATAAAAATTTTATTAATGGCCGAATAATGTCGAATATTAGGCATACTTACAATGATTTTCCCGTCGGTTTTAAGATAATTTTTCAGTTTATTTAAAACTGGTAAAGGTTCGATTAAATGTTCTAAAACATCGGGTAAAAGAATTAGGTCAAAATAATTGTTATACTGGATAAGTTCTAATGTTTCGATATTACCAAAAATAAAATCATCTACTTTTTTGTAGTTTTGTTTGTTAGATATGTCTTCAAACAAATCTACGGCAACCACTTCACTGGCTATGCCGTTTTGTTTTAAATAAAATAATGTTTCCCCATAAGCAGCTCCTACTTCGAGTACTTTTAGGTTGTTAGACCCTGCGTCTATTAAGCTAATTAAATCTAATCTAATATTAGAAAAATAGGAGGTGTGTTTTTTATCGTAATTCATATCATGGTAATTATAGCTAAAAACAAAAGTAAGCAAGTAAAAACAAAAAAGTTACCTCATAGAGATAACTTTTGTTTAGTGATTAGTTTATTTTATTTTACTAGTTTACTTATTTCTTCGATTAAATTACTTTGAGGATAAAGAAACGGATCATATACTGGTGATTTTCCCTGATTTGGAGACAATGTGGATGTTTTTCTATCATATATTAATTGATCCCCTATTACAAAGTTTTTAGTAATCAAACTGTCTTTAAGTTCGTATGATTTATCAAAATAATTTAATTTAAAACTATTTAATTTCATTGGTTGTTGCTTTGAATTATTTCCTAAATCTACTCTTAAATTTGTTGGGATTTCACCCTCTGGAAAATGAAAAACAATGTCTTGAGATTTATCAGAACCTTTTACTGGTATCCAAATTGATTTTTTTTCATCAAAATTTGGCATGGTTTCATCAGTAAAAAATAATTGGAAATTATCGTCCTGTTTTACAACCATATTTAATGTAACATCAAAAGTTGTTGATTTAGTTTCTTCAGGAGCTTCGTTTTTTTGATCTTTACAAGAAAAAAATACTGCTATTAATAGAATTAATAATATGATTTTTGTAGTTTTCATTTTTTATATTTTTTTGTAAAATTAATATTTTTTTTTAACGATAAAAATTTAATGCTAATAATAGCTTTAATTTTCAATAAATTTTTCAGTTAACACAAGTCCCTCTTTATTGGTTGATTTATCAAATAAATAAATTGCTAATTGATATTTGCCTTTTCCAAATTTTGATATATCATAGGTCGATTTGAATCCAGAATTATCAACGTTGAATTTATTGTTAAAATAGGACGTCACATCAGGTCTGTTTACTTTTTGTTTAAGAAGCTTTGTCGCTTTACCGTCTTTAATAAAAAGCAATTCTAAGGTTGTTTTTGAAGCTTCTTGATTTTCGAAATAAGCCCATCCAGAGGTATTTAAAATATTATTTGCTGTTTCAAATATTTCAACATTAAACATAAATGCATCTCCATTATAAGGCTTGAGCACTTTAAATTTTGATATGTCAACTGAGGTTGAAACGTCTTTTAACAGCATAAAATGTTTTGACCAGGCTTGAAACCCATCATAATTGTTGTCTACATAAAAATTTTCATTGATAAACTTAAGTGTAGTTTCGCTTGGCGCATACTCTCTGCCAAAACCATCTGTAAACCAAAATGGCTTTATTTTAGTTGAATCTTGCTCCATTTCAGCAATATAAGCATCGAGAGGTTTGTCGATTATTTCATAACTTACTTGGTCGTTTTTTAAAAAATAAGGCATGTACCAACCCAAACTACTAACTACTGTCTCTTTTTTTGCATTGTTATTAATGATAAATTGTGTTGATTCTCTAAATTGTGCTTTGTTGATACTAGTATAGTATTTTTTTACAATAACAATGTCTATTAAAGAAAAAACAATAAACAATCCAATAATTCCTATTTGTATAATTTTATTTTTAAACTGATTTATTGCTATGGATAAAATTATAATTAAAGCGGGCAAAATCGAAATAAAATAACGACTTATGATCATCGGAATAGACAAATACGACCTAATGAGTGGTATTAATAGCACGATAATAATCCATGGAATTAATAGTACAAAAGCAAAAATTGTTTTATTTTCTATTATTGATTTATATTCTACGGACGTGTCTTTTTCCTTTGATAATTTAATGAAATAAATAATAAATAATAACCCTACTAAAGTTAATACAAGTTCAGAGTTTCCAAAAAATTCTTTAAAAATCAAAGTATACGCATCAATTGTAGGTGCTGGAATCCAAAAATCTTTAATTTCGGATACTTTAATAAAAACCTTTATTGAGGGAATAAATAATAACAATGTGACAATTCCTGAAATAAATGAATTAACAAGAAACCCTTTTCTTTGTGTTTTTTTTGAAAGTATAAGAAAAAAAAGTACCGTTATATATTGCGAAAACAAAACAAATAAGCCAAAAAAATGAGTGTTAATCATCATAGCTGTCGCTATACCATAATACAAAGCATTTTTTTTGCTAGGAAGTTTTAGAAATTTTATTAAAAAATAAAATGAAAAAATTGTAAACAAAAACAATAACATATACGGTCGAGCGTCCTGTGAATAATATAAATGAAATGGATTTACAGATAATAATAAAGCTGCAAATAAACCCACTTTTTTATTTATCATTTCTTTACCTAATAAATAAATGGAAAATACGCTTATTATTCCAATAATAGCGGAATACATTCTTGCAACAAAAGTGGTATATCCTGCTATTTTAAATATAAAATAAATCGAATAAAAATAAAACGGCGGCATTTGTTCGCTGTTAGTTATCAAATTATATAATTCACTTAAGGGAGTTCTTGGGTTGGCTTCATTCATCGTATGAATTTCGTCCAGCCAAATACTTTGAAAATCAATATGGTAAAATCGAAGTATTGCTCCAAACAACAATATGAAAAGCAAAATGTAATTCTCTTTTATTTTTTGTAACACTTTCATCAATCTTTATTTTTGGTTATTGTTTTTTCCTTCTTGTATTATTTTATCAATTACAAATAAAGGTCTGTTCCTCACTTGATTATAAATTCGTAGCACGTATTCGCCAATTAGTCCCAAAGAAATTAATTGAACGCCACTAAATAATATTACTGCTAATATTATAGCAGTAAATCCTTGCGGTACGTCGTCATAAACAATCTTCCGATATGCATTATATGCAAAATAAAGCAACGACAAGAAAACAGTAAAAAAACCCAATCTTGTGATGAATTTTATTGGAAAATCGCTAAAGTTAAAAATGCCATTAAAGGCCAATTCAAATAATTTTCTCCAACTGTATTTGGTTTCGCCCGCTTGCCGTTCGTCGCGGTCGTATTCATAACCAATTTGTTTGAATCCAACCCAAGCTCGCATTCCGCGAAGGTAGCGGCTCTGTTCTGGCATGTTGTTAATGTGGTCTACAACTCTTCTGCTTAACATTGAAAAATCGCCACTGTCAATAGGGATGTTAAAACTTGATATTTTTTTCTGTAATCGGTAATAGAAAGAATAGGCTAATTTCTTTAAAAAACTTTCTTTTCTGTTTTTTCTAATCGCATAAATAACATCGTTTCCATCTAGTAAGAGTTCATAAAAAGTGTTGACTAACTCGGGCGGGTCTTGTAAATCACCGTCAATAATCATGACTCCTTTTTGGGCACGAGCATTGGCTAATCCAGCAGAAACCGCTAGTTGATGTCCGTGATTTCTAGACAATAATATCCCGCTAAATCGAGTGTCTATTACACAAATTTCTTCAATTAATTTAGCGGTATTGTCTTCGCTTCCGTCATTTATCAAAACAACTTCACAAGTAAAAGTAGCGTCATCAATAACCTGTGTTAATCGTTGAATTAATTGATTAAAAACTGCTTCTTCATTGAAAAGCGGCACAACGATAGAAATGTCTATTGGTTTCAAATTAATTTATTTTATCATTCAAATCATTAGCAAATTGATTGTAAAAATATAAAATTAATTTACTAATCCAATTGCATATGCATTGGATAAACAATCCTTAAAAATATTAGTCTAAAAAGTTGCTGCTTCTTTTTAAATAATTTTTGGTTTTTAATAGTTTTATTTGGTTAATCAGCGATAAAACCCCGACAGCAATTTTGATTGTATTAATTTCAACTGTTTATTAATCAATACACTATGTAGTCATGAAAAAAAAAATATTGCTTTTTTATTTACTCATCTTTTCAAACCTGATCTCGAGTCAAAATATCGTGATTAACGAAATAATGAGCTCAAATACTTTTTCAATTGTTGATGATGATGGTACTTATCAAGACTGGATTGAACTCTATAATGCAGGGCCAACTTCAATTAACCTCAGCGGATATGGTCTTACAGATGATTCGACCTTACTATTTAAATGGGTGTTCCCCAATGTGACAATTGATGCTGGTGACTATTTATTAATTTGGGCCTCCGAAAAAAACCGTACGGAAGTAAACAATCCACTTCATACTAATTTCAAAATTAGCGCCTCTGGCAACCCTCTTTTATTGACTTCTAGTTCTGGGATCCTCGTTTCAAGTATCGCTGCAACCGCTATACCACCAGATGTTTCTTATGGTCGGTTCCCAAATGCAACGGGTGCATTGGTCTATTTTCAAATGAGTACCCCCGAAGCAATTAACAACAGCGCTGGTTTTTCTGAATTTCTAAATCCGCCTTCGTTTTCTCAGACAAGTGGGTTTTTTACCGCAAATTTTAATTTATTATTATCTACCTCAACTCCTGGCGCATCAATAATATACTCTTTAGATGGTTCTGACCCTGACGAAAATAATCTGTCTGGAACGACCTACTCCTTTAAAAACCAATATCCTGAATTGCCTGGACAAGCAACAGGTTCGTTACTCCAAAAGAGTTTTCAAACACTTCAATATACTTCGCCAATTCCAATTTTTGACCGAACGGTTTTACCCAATAAACTTGCTACAATTTCTTCAACTTATGCTTTCTCTCCAACCTATTTCCCAACCAACTTAGTATTTAAAGGGTCGGTTGTTCGAGCTAAATTAGTGAAGCCTGGGGCACTTCCTAGTAAAATTAGTTCCGCAACCTATTTCGTTTCTCCTCTAGGAACCGGAAGATTTTCCTTGCCCGTTGTTTCATTGACATTGTCTGAAAATAAATTATTTGATTATACTGACGGGATTTTTGTCGCAGGGATTGATTTTGATTCTTGGAGAACCGCCAATCCAACGAGTTTTATAAATTATGACGAAGATGCCAATTATATCAGAACAGGATTGGCCACTGAAAAAAGAGCTAACTTGTCCTATTTTGTTAACGGAAACGAAGTTATAAATCAAGAAGTGGGACTCAGAATTCATGGCGGAACTACTCGTGCGTTTCAAAGTAAAGCCTTTAGTGTTTATGCGCGATCAGAGTATGGTAGCAATTCTTTAGATTATAAATTTTTCCCTGACGTGGCAGATATAAGTTTTAAACGAATTGTTCTTAGAAATTCCGGCGGTGATTTTGAAAACACGATGTTCCGAGATGCGCTGAACCAAGAATTAGTAAAATCTCTTCATGCAGAAACCGAAGCCTATCAACCGTCCATTGTTTTTGTAAATGGCGAATATTGGGGAATCCTAAATTTACGAGAAAAATACGATGACAACTATTTTTCAAGAGTACATAATATTTGGGCTAATGAATTGGATTTTATTGAAGATGAGGGTTGGGCATCTGAAGGCGATGACTTAGATTATACTAATTTGAAAACCTATTTTCAAAATACAAGTTTAGTCAGTGATGGTGCATATTCCTATATCAAAACAAGAATAGACCCCGAGAATTTTATTGACTATTTTACTGCTAATATATTCATGCAAAACTCAGATTGGCCGGGAACAAACATCCAGTGCTGGCGCAAAAAAACGACTGGTTATGTTTCAAATGCTCCCTACGGACACGATGGAAGGTGGCGTTGGGTTTTTCATGACATGGACGATACGTTCTCTTTTGGGACCAGTAATTTTGCATATAATAATTTAGCCGCGGCGACTGCTGTTGGAGGAACCGACTGGCCTAATCCCGACTGGTCTACTTTGTTTTTAAGACGATTGCTTGAAAATAACTCCTTCAAAATTGATTTCATTAATCGATTTGCCGACTTGTTGAATACCAATTTTTTATCAACTCGGATTATTTCGAAAATTGACCAAATGAAATCAGTTATTCAACCCGAAATGAATGAACACATTTCGAGATGGAAATCAATCGAAGACCTTAATGAGTGGAATTATTATATCGATTATGAAAAAGCTTTCGCCAATGCAAGGCCTGCGTTTCAAAGGGACCATATTCGATCCCAATTCAACATCTCGTCCAACATTAATGCAACGCTAAACGTAACCGATTACAATCATGGATTCATCAAAATCAATACCATTAATGTAGCCGATGGAACTCCTGGAATTGAGGGAAATCCCTATCCTTGGA
>JBIHZQ010000031.1:0-21006 GCA_044231345.1 Flavobacterium sp. | reverse complement strand
AGGCGCCAAATTTCCCTATTGGAATTCCAACGGCGAGATAATCCATTGCTGTTCTTCTGGCGTTTTCTTTTTTGGAATCTGTTTTTAATTGAGTCGTCAAGTAGGTTCCTCCAATAGAGAATGAAGTGAATTTCATTCCAGCCAGGGCAGCAGGATTCTGAAAATTGAGATGAATACTATCCGTAAAAATAGTAAGTCCGCCCATCGCTCTGTTTTCTGCAGTTCCTTTGAACTTCACATCACCAATTCCATAATAAGAATAGGGAGAAGAAGTTCCTTGTTGTGCCATAGAAGCTAATGAGAATAGAATAAAAACAGGCAGTAGGATTTTCTTAATCATTTTTACTGTTGTATTGAAATAATTGATTTAAACTTTCTAATAAGAAATTTGAATTGGCAAATATGGTATTTTTTAATCGTTTAGCCAAAAAATCTGCATCGCCACCCGTTAAAATTATTATAAAGTTTGGGTATTTGCTTTCATATTGAGAAATACATCCCTCTAATTCACAAATCAATCCATTTATTACCCCCGAGTGGATGGATTGTTTTGTAGTTGACCCTGTAGTTTTTAAGGCTAAAAAGGGAGGGCTCGGCTCCTCAAAGTCGGTAACGGTAAGTAAGGGTAGCTTTGATGTAAAATGATGTAATGATTCATACCGTAGTCGGATTCCGGGTGAAATTGCCCCTCCATAATACTTGTTAGAACTATCTACAAAATCAAAAGTTATGCAAGTACCACAATCAATAATTAACCGATTTTGATTTGGATATTGTAAGACCGCTCCACTAACCAGTACCATCCTATCCATTCCCAAGGTTTCTGGGGTTGCATATAAATTTTGAAACGGGTAATTAGAATTGTAGTCTAAAAAATGAACTTTTATATCGTTTTTAATGGTCGAAAAAAACGATTTGTTATTGTAAACGACAGAGGATATTACCAAATCAGTTATTTTAGGATACTTTTCTAGTATATAATTTAACTCTTTTGGAAGAGATTCTAATTGAAAATGATGCTGTTCAAGAAGGATAGAGCCCTCAAAAACAGCAGTTTTAATTTTAGTATTTCCTATATCAACTACGACAAGCATCTCCTTAGTTTTAAAATGCGAAGGTACGAATTGATTTTTTTTAATATTTGTTTTGGATAAATTAAAAATCGTTCTATATTTGCACCCGCGAAAGCAAGGTACCTTAGCTCAGATGGTAGAGCAATGGACTGAAAATCCATGTGTCCCTGGTTCGATCCCTGGAGGTACCACAAAAAACCCCTAATCACTTTGAAATAAAGTAGTTAGGGGTTTTTGTTTGAAACTATTTTAAAATTTTACTTATGTTTTTCTCCATTTCTTCATAAAACTAAGGTGATTGTGGTAAACAAGAAATCTGCCTTCTGCCGCGGTATATCTTTAGAAGTTAAAGAGCGGGCTGAAGTACTCTATTAATGCCATGGATTACTCCATTAGCGCACTGAATATCAGCAACAACAACACGTGCCAAATTAGCCGCAGTGTCGCGAATATCAACAGTACCTGTGCCTAGAATTGCAGTTGTATTTTGAACTGGCGAAGTAATCATTGGTATTGTCTGATTATTAGTCAATTGATCTGATCGAACATTTCCAGCTAACGTAACATGATACTGTAAAACCTTCGTTATTTGTGCAGGGGTAGCTCCTACGGCAAATCCTGTTCCCGTAGTTGCGTTGACCAACGCAGTGTTATTTGGTGCAAAAAGCGTTGCTGGTAAAGCAGCAGTAATGCTGGATAAGGAGGCTAGCACCGCACTTTGATCTCCATAAGTACCATTAGGTCCGCTGGTAACCACCGCTTGAAGTGTGTCAAATTCTGGATTAGCAACAACATGATTGACAAGTGTTGGCAAAGCAATGACTCTGTTTATAATATGAATTACTCCATTGCTAGCGTCAATGTCTGCAGTAGTTACAACTGCGCCTGAATTATCAACTCCGCCATTTAGAGTCACCGTTGTTCCGCTAAGTTGGATAAACATACTAATCGTTGGTGCGTTCATGTTAGAATTTATAGGCGATAATGTAGAGGCATAGCTTGTGACGATTGCATTACTCTTTATTTCGGCTCCTAAAACATGATTTAACAAAATACTTTTTAACGCGGCTTCAGGCACTGCTTGAATGTCAGCAAAGCCATTTGCAGATAAAAAACTATTAAATGCAGCATTTGTTGGAGCAAATACGGTATACTGCCCATTTCCGTCTAAAACAGCGTCTAAACCAACGCGTCCTAATGCCGTTACAAGAATGGAAAAATCAGCATTTGCAGTCGCAATGTCAGTGATAGTAGGTTGAGCATTGGAGTCATCGTCATCGTTACATGATACTAGTAGTAGTACTAAACAAGCAATAGAAATTTTTTTTAATAAATTTTTCATAGTTTTTTTGTTTAAATGTTCAAGTAAATATAACGATTTTGTTTAAAAAAACTTAGGATAAATTAGACAGAATGAATGTTTATGTAATATTTAACTTTTTTGTTTATCCTTGATTATGAGTTAGTTGCGAATAATATTAGTGAATTCAATGGTTTTAATTGCGCTTAAATATAAATGACTTAAACAATCAAAATTATTGTGTTAATATTAAACCATTCCCTCTCTCCTAATGAATCTATTTATTTTAAATTGTACTTGGAATTTTATATAACAGTAGTAGTATTTCAAAAATGATTTGATGTTTTTTTTTAGAAAAAAAGCCCCCAAATAGCATCAAACTTTTTGGGGGCATTTCAAGTATAAAATGGTTATTATTTTATTGTTTAATCAATTTCATTGTTTCTTCTCTATTAAAAACTGTTGGTTATTTTTGCTAGGTGAATTCCTTTTGACAAATCAACAATTAAATAAGTAAAATCTTCGTCTTTAAATCCTTGATAAGAACGAATTAATTGAACTAAAATAGTAAAATTTCCACTCTTTGAGTTCTAGAGGTAAACCTTAAATAAATTTATTTCTATGAATTTCTATGATTATATTAAAGTGTTATTCGAAAAAATTCTTATCCAATTCAGAAGAGAATTCCGAATTGGATAAGGATAAACCAATTAGTTACAATCCGTTTGCATTACAAACGTTATAAATTCTAACTCACTAGAAATAGTAGTTGTAGAATTAGGAACTCCTATCAGAGATACTTGAATTGGATAAACAAATAAAGGAATTGCATTTGGATAAGTATATTGCATTAATTCGGCATTGGTAGTTACTGAAGCCACCATGCCATTATATTGAACCCCTACAGGATAAGTAATGGCTAAACAATTGTTTAAAATTTCTGAAAAACCATTGTCATTGTCATTGTCATTGTCATTGTCATTGTCATTGTCATTGTCATTGTCATTGTCATTGTCATTATCATCATCTGAATTCGTACAAACTACAAAATCAGCAGAGGTAAATCCAGCACATTCAGCCGTGCAACTATTTGGAAATTCTACAATATCATTGTTGCCAATATTTACACAAACTGGCGCATAAATGGTTGGACAATTACACGAACTATCTATTGTACAGTTTTCATTTATTTCCCAAAAATCATATGAATTACTGATTACTACCGTTTGGTTTTGATAAACTACTGAAAAAGGATAAACAAAATCAACAATTACCGTAGTACTTGAAGGCGAAGTGAACAATGCTAAAAATGCATCATAATTTGGAACAACAACAGTTTGATTATCATAAGTGACTACCGATAAAGGATAAACAAAATCATAACATGGACCTGTAAACACATAGTCATCATTTGTTGGGATATTGCAACTTTCAACCAATGTCCACAATTGTGCTTCGGTTGTAATGGTTTGAGTTGTAGAAGTCGATGCTAACACCACTTGAAATGGAAATACAATTCCATCGATATAAACAGCGCTGTTTTCAGTAGTCAACAAAGAAATTAAACTAGCCTGCGATGTTGCAACAACGGTAGTTCCATTAGAATAGGAAAGCGTAATGGGATAAACAAAATCAAAGCAAAAATCATTAGTTTGTGTGCTTTTACCGCTAATGTTATTTTGAACTTTAAACCCATTTAATATTGATCTTAGGGCTGAACTCTTAGTAGTTTCTGCTTGAATTTCTGAACTTGTTTGTTCAGAACAAGAATTGAAAAAAATCGATATGATTCCTACTGCTATGAGTACTAATAAACTTTTTTTCATGTCTAATTGTTTTATTTTTGAATTACAAACTTACATTCTTTTATTTGAAATAAAAAAAACATTTAATTTAATGATTATTTTTACTTCTAATTCAATCAATAGATTCTTTATTGTTTAATCAATTTCACTGTTTTTTCTCTATTGGAACTGTCGGTAATTTTTACTAGGTACAATCCTTTTGATAAATCAACAATTGAATAGGTAAAATCTTCGTCTTTCAATCCTTGATAAGAACGAATTAATTGACCTGAAATGGTGAAAATTTCCACTTTTTGAGTTCTAGAAGTAAGTCTAAAATAATCGGTGGTTGGATTTGGAACTAGTATTAATGCTTCAGAAGTATCAAATTCATCCTGATTTAGAGTCGCCGATTTGTTTCCATAAATTCGGTATTGACCCGAAGGAATGGTAATAGGAGTCGTTGTATTGGTGACATTTATTGTGGTATTGTCCATTAAATTATACCAAAGTCCAGCATACGGGAAATTAGGAATTACATTTTGGGAAGCCACTGAAAAATTAGCTAAAACAACTACATTCTTTAACTGAGTGGCTGGTAAAGCATCATTATATACATATATCCTTTGTCTAATATTGCTCCCGTCAGGGCTTATGGCATAATTACCCTCAAAAACAGGTTCGTTTATTTTTAGTTGAATCATTTTGGCCCAGTCAGAATATATCGAAGCTCTATTTGCATTTCCTAACCAATTATTAGTCCATTGAAATTGTTGTTTAGTATCTAATTTACAATCTCCCGTAGTTACATCATTTTCTGTATTTACCACGCCATTATTACAGGTGTAAATTGAAGCTTCATTTCCTAACTCGGCAAAATGCCAAATCATTTTTGGACCAGGAATTAATAATGAAGTAGCACCAATTGCTCCCATTCTTGCAAGTGAATTATTTAAATTATTGTACGGAGGAGCGGTACCATTAGCATTTCCATAAGTCATTGCATTATACATCAATCGTTCTTTATCGTGACTTTCTGGATACCCTAATAATCGTTTTCCAGAAAAATTTCGACTCACGTGACCCATTCTGGTGATGTCAGCATCGATGGAAAACCCCTCTATTAATTGGGTATACGGATAGGTTAATTCACCCCACATCATAATTCCTTTACTCGGAGTTTCATTAAGCCTATAATCTGCCCATTGTTTTTCTTCTAAATCACTACCTAAATGCTCAAAAATGGCATAATGATTTGGATCTAGCGACCATGAATAATCTGCATAATCTTTTAGTATTGCTACCCTGTCTGCTTGAACAGCATTTGTACATCCGTCATCACCCGCAGCACAATTTTGAGTAAATCCTTTGGTTAAATCCCATCGGAATCCATCAATTTTATATTCTTGAATCCATTGTTTTATTACCCGTTTTGTATAATATTTTGTTCTTGCTAATGAATGATTAAAATCGGAACCCACACTATAACTGTGTTTTGCAACTTCATTAAAATAGGGATTTTCCGAACTCGGATCTCCCCAGCCATTGCCGTCTGGATCTTTCATCCACATTCTCGCCATTGGATTTCTTCCAAATGCGTGATTTAACGCCAAATCTAATATCACCGCTATTCCATTTTGATGGCATAAATCAACAAACTCTTTCATTTTTTCGGAAGTGCCATAAAATTTATCTAGCGCCATGTGAAATGAAGTATTATAACCCCAGCTTTCATTTCCTTCAAATTCCATTACGGGCATCAGTTCGATTGCATTTACCTTTAGATTTTTAAAATAATCGATTCTATTGATTAAATCTTGAAAATTTCTGTTCGCATCAAAATCTCTAATTAAAACTTCATACACGATTAAATCTTCTTTTTTTGGTTTGGCGAAATTAGTCACTTGCCAATTATAGGGAGTTTGTCCCGTTTTCAAAACAGTCACTTCTCTGTCTTGACCCAGAGGATAAACAGGCATGTTTGGATAGGTGGAGGCAGGAATGTCAGGATCATCATATGGTGATAATACTAAAGTTGAATATGGGTCGGCCGTTTTTACTACCGTTGGCGAATTTGCCAAAGGAGTTGCGTCAGCAACCCAATACTGATAACTGTAACTTTGTCCTACTGATAGTCCTGATAATTCATACCAAAATTTGCCTGTTGAAGGGTCTTTTTTCATGGCATAACTTGTATTTGGTTGCCAATTATTAAACGTTCCGGCAAGATAAACAAAATCTTTCCCGGGAGCGTCTAAAACCAATATAGCTTTGGTAGCATCGGCAACATAATTGATTCCGTCTTCTAATCCCGAAACCATCGCTTGACTTACGGTTCCTGGATTTATCATTACAGCAAATTTTCTGGAAAAAGTGGTTCCTCCTTGTGCAATTCGTAAATCATAATTTCGATCTGCTGTAATATTTGAATCCGTATAAGAAAAACTAGTGCCTGAACTTGAAAAAATACTTGTTCCGTTTGCAAATAAATTATAGTTTGCAACACCATTTGTATTTGTAGCCGCAATAGATAGTGAACTTCCCGAGCTTAAAATAGAAGTACTGTTTAATATGGGAGAATTTAAAGTAGCTTGAAAAGCTCCAACATTGATAAAGTAATCTGTTGATTGAAAAGCATTTGTGTCGGATCTAAAAACGATGCAAATTTGCGTTAATGAGGCCGCTGTGGAAACCCCGTAATAGGTGAATAAATTAGGCGATATAGTAAGACTATAAGTAGTCCCTGATACAAAAGTAAGTGCCGGTTGAGTCGTATTATTACCCCAAGATCCCTTTACGTTTTCCCAGGTATTATTATTGACGGTCACTCCTGTATGGGCATAAATAGTTCCTGAATAATTGGCAAGTCCTGTTCCGGATTTGTTAAAAAATAGGGTTACTCCCTGATTTGCTTCTGGTATAGAGGGAGTGGTAGTCACTTGTGAAATTCCTTGAAAGGAAATAAAACTCAGTAAATAAAAAAATAGGTAATAACTTTTCATATGCATATTAATTAAAAAGGGCTCCCCGAAGGTAAGCCCTTTTTTTTAATAAAAAAAAATTTAGTTCGCTGTAATAGAGTAAGTATATTTTCTAGGATTAGACAAATCCAATACTACTTTATAATTTCCAGCAGCGCCATTAAAGGTCAAATCTCCGCCTTCTACTAAATATCCATCAGCATTAAGAGTTCCGTAATCAAAACCGTTGCTCCAAGCATTGTTTCCTCTAAATTTAAAGTTACCTGGAACTAAAGCGATACTTGCGATTTCAAGTTTTTTAGTTGTTGGGTTATAAACAAAATCAGTATCTGAATCCCAACCTGTTGGAGTTGCAGCACCAATTATTCCCCAGCTAACTGGAGCAGAAGAATATACTAATGTCCCTGTATTTGCCTTAACTCTATAGTACCCTGCTGTAGAAACAGAACAGTCTGATTCATCATTTAATTTCAAGATTCCTGAGTATGAACCGTCATCCCCCCAATCTGGCGATCCCCATGCAAAAGCACCAGAAGCATTAGGAGCTAAAAATTTATATGCTCCATCTAACCAAACATATCCTTCGTAATTTGTTTGTCCATATCCTGCAGAGGCTAACACTGGAGCTGTAGCTGGTGACCAACCTTGGTGATTTCCAGGTACTGCAATTTTAGGCAATTCTGTTGAAAATGGTTTAACTGAAATAGTCACTACATTAGAATAATCAACTAGTTCTGCATTAGATCCTAACGCTGATTTAATTCTAACGTCTAATTGACCTACGGAAAACGGAATCAATCCAGCTTGTAAAGCTACAGCATTGAACGCTTCTACAGACCATGTAGCGAAACGATTGGTAGTTGTTCCTCCAGAAATAATAGTTTCAAATTCAGTACCTGCAACCGCTACTTCAATTGTATAATTTACTTCAGTTTGAACACTATAATTGGCATGATTCCAAACCAATGTTGTTGCCTCTGCAGTTGGTGTAGCTGGAGATAACACATATGAACTTCCATTTACTGGAGTTAGTAATTCAGGACCACCAACCTTTGAAACAATCATTTGATCGTCATTTTCACAGGAAACTCCCGTGATAAACATAACAGCAAGAGCTGCGATTTTAAATATATTTTTCATTTTAATTTAATTTAATATTAATACCCTGGGTTTTGAGTCAAATTTGGATTTGCTTGTAAAGCAGTTAATGGAATTGGGAAAACATTATAACTTGCTGGAATAGAAGTACCGTTAACAGCATTTCCTTTCCATGGCCATAAATAACTTCCACCTGTGAATTTTCCGAAACGAATTAAATCCGTACGACGGTGTCCTTCAAGGTTCAACTCTCTTGCTCTTTCATCTAAAATAAAGTTCAAAGTCAATTCATTTGCAGAAATTACTGCAGCACTTGAACGTGTTCTAACTTGATTTACATAGTTTAGTCCGTCAGCTAATGTTCCTCCTGCAGCTCCTCTTACTACACACTCCGCATACATTAAATAAGCGTCTGCTAATCTAAATAGTGGAAAATCTGTTCCAGAAAAACCTGTTGGTGTACTGGTTTGTCCATAAGCGTTGTTTCTGAATTTTGTAGAAGGATACCCGTTTGACCATTGTTTGTAATCGGTCATTTCAAAGGTGTGACCTGTAGTCCAAAACATTTGAGCTCTAGCATCTGTTGAAGTCGATAAGTTTCCGAATAAACCATACCATGCTTTTGTAGCTCTGTGTCCACCCCATCCTTCTGTTGCTCCAAAAGTGCTTAGAGGCATTGTGTCTGAACTAAAACTTCCGTTTACAATATAGGTAGTATTACCGTAACTTTGACTCACTAATGCATCCGCAATTAATGGATAGATAATTTCAGTTGAAGTATTATTATCTCCTGAGAAATTTTTTCCAAAATTAGTTGTCAAAGAATATCCACCTTCGTCAATTACTTTTTTAACATAAGTTAATGCTTCTGTATATCTAGCGGTTCCAGTATACACCTCCGCATTGATGTATAATTTTGCTAATAAAAATCGAACTACTGATTTGTTTGCTCTACCATAATCATTGGTTGCTGCAATAGTTCCTTCAATAGCTAGTAATTCAGATTCTACGTAGTTAAACAATTCTTCTCTTGATGCTTGTGGAAGTGGCGCAGAGGTCCCGAAGTTGTCTTCAGTTGCCAATACTCCTTTTCCGAAACAATCTATTAAATAATAATAGGCTAACGAACGTAAGAAACGTACTTCACTTTTTACCGCATCCTCATTGGCAACATCAACATTTTCTAATACGTTGATTAAGTTGTTGCATTGAGGAATGGTATAATACGCTCTATTATATAAATACCTAAAGAATTTGTTGTTCTCATCCCAGTTTGACGTAGTCGTCAATTGGTCTAATCCATTATCTCCCCAACGGTTTTTCATTCCGTCTGCGCTAAATTCTTGCAAGTTGATAATTCCTCTCAAAAATGGAGATTCTCCTGGATCGTCACTAATGTCAGAACTCCCTGGTCCATTGGCTCCTGAAAGGGCAAAAGAACCGTATAATTTAGAAAGAATTCCCTTAATTGCATTAGGATCTTGTTGTAAAAGTTGTTCTAATGACAACTCTACTTTTGGCTCGGTATTCAAATCGTCAGTACATGCAGAGGCAAGCACTAAGAAAAGTCCCAATCCAAAAAATTTGATTAATTTCATATTTTTCATATTGTTGTTATTAAAAATCTAAGCTTAAACCAAGAGTTACCATTTTTGGTCTTGGGTAGAAATTATTGTCGATTGAATTGAAGTTTTCAGGATCTTGTCCAGAATACTTGGTCAGGATAAATGGATTATTTAATGCTCCATAAACTCGTAATGAACTTTCTTTGTAAAATTTATTGAACTTGTATCCAACCACAATATTTTCACATCTCAAGAACGTAGCGTCTTCAAGGAAATAATCAGAGAATGTTGTATTTCCGTTCATGTTTTGAAAATCAAAATCCGAAGCGCTATCATAGAAATTCAACACGTTAGATAAACTATTTGAATTTGAAGGCAATGCTTTATCCACCCATCCAGAGGTTAAAATTCTAGAATTATACACTTGCCCTCCGATTTGTCCTCTAAAGGCAGAACTCACGTCCCAATTTCCGTGATTGAAATTAAATCCAAATCCAAAAGTCCAATTTGGACGCATTGCTTTATAGTAACGGTCGTCATTCGTGATTGCATTGTCTCCATTTCTATCTACAAATGCTCCTACGATTGGTTCTCCTTCTTCATTATACAATTGTTGGAAAACCCAAGCAGAATACGGCTGGAAACCAACAGCATGATACCCTATTATAACGCCTGTTCCTGTTGGCAATCCTGATTCAGATGCCTGAATTGCGGAAACGTCTTTTAAGCTAGTAACTTCAGAGCGATTATAAGCTAAATTTGAATTAATAGACAAACTCATTTTGTCAGTAGAAATAGGATTAAAATTCAATCCTAACTCAAATCCTTTGCTTGATGTAGCACCTACATTTTTCACAAAAGTATCCGATAATCCTTGTCCAGGAGGAAGAGGTACACGCGCTAATAAATCATTAGTGTCTCTTTTATAAATATCAAAACTTCCTGTTACAAAACTGTTTTTAAAGAAATCAAAATCCACTCCTAAGTTATAAGAGGTTGTTTTTTCCCAAGTTAAATCAGGGTTGTAAGCTAAAGCTGAATATAAATTAGAGTTGTCTAAGTACTGGCTTGTAGTGCTTCCAACAGCAAATAAAGGAGTTGATGGGTAAAACCCAACATTTCCAGTAATGTCTTGTTGGCCCGTTTTACCATAGCCTAAACGAACTTTTAAATCATTTACAAAGGCAACTTCTTTTACGAAACTTTCTTCTTTGATTTTCCATGCCAACGCAGCTGCTGGAAAATAACCCCAACGACTGTCTTTGTTGAACAATGAAGATCCGTCAGAACGAAGTGATAAAGTCACTAAGTATTTATTAGCAAAATCAATATTGGTTCTTCCAAAAAATGACTGAAGGTTGAGCGTATTATAATAACGATTGGTCGGGTTTTGAGTATTAACTTGTAGTTCTCTTAAACCTGTATCATTATTATATTGGTAAATAACTTTATTCCCATCATTTTTAAAATTTTGATACGAATACCCTGCCTGAACATCAAACTTGGTCATGAATCCGTTTAATTTTTTAGCATACGCCAAATAAGAATCCCAAGTAGTGTTGGTCATCGTTTGGTTTTCTAAATAATTTTCTCCTGGATTAAAAACATAATTAGTGTTTATGTCGTTGTTTGCGCTATTAAATCGGTAGGTAGCAAGTGAATTATCACTATACATTTCTTTAATTTTTGCTCTAGAAGCATCTAGCCCCATATTTACAACAGCGCGTAATCCTGGAATAAAGTCAAGTTTATAGTCCAATTCTACATTTCCTAAGAAACGGAATGCTCTTTCAGGTCGAGAACGTTGTTCCAAAAGAGCTAATGGATTATAAGCTCCATCTAATAGTAGTCTATTTCCATCTACACGTGTGCTTTGGTAAAATCCTCCAAAACGGTTAGACGCTGAATTGTCATAAACAGGTTTCGTTGGATCCATATTTATTGCACCTCCTAAAGCTCCTCCTTCATCAATGGAACTTTTATTGGTAAAAATTGTTTTTGCATTAAAATCAACTTTTAATTTATCATTCAATAAGGTAGGAGTTAATTTTAACGAATAACTGAAACGGTCGTAATCGTTGTTTTTTACGATTCCTTGACTGCTCAAATATCCGATAGAAGAACGAAACGGAATCGTTTTGAAAATACTTCCTGAAGCACTAAAGTTATTATCAACAGAAAAAGAGGTTCTGAAAATTTGATCTTGCCAATCCGTATTACTTAACAAACGACCTTCTACTGCTGGAGTAGCTAAATCATCGGATAAAGTAGAATTTGGATCATCAATTCCTAGCAAATTAGTGTAGGTTGGATGGTATTCTTGGATGAATTTAGTAAATGTTGCTCCATCCATAACGTTAATTTTCTTTCCAACTTTACCAGTCATAACCGTGGTAGAAAAGTTAAATTTCATCGCTCCTTTTGCTCCTCTTTTCGTAGTAATAATCACTACCCCATTAGAAGCTCTAGAGCCATAAATTGCAGTAGCAGAGGCGTCTTTCAATACCGTAAAGCTTTCAATATCGTTTGGATTGATTAAAGAAAATGGATTTCCAACACCCGCTGGAGTGGTATTATCTACCGGCACTCCGTCAATTACGATAAGCGGACTGTTATTTGCAGAAAGCGATGCTCCTCCACGAATTCTAATATTTGGAGAGGCGTCTGGTTGTCCACCATTGGTAGTGATTCTAACCCCAGCAGCTTTTCCAGTCAATAACTGATCTGCAGAGATGATTGAACCTTTGTTAAACTCTTTGGAAGTTACAGTTGTTAGTGACCCTGTAGCGTCTTTTTTCTTCACTGAACCGTACCCAATTTGAACAACTACTTCGTTCAATTGATTAACGTCTTCTTGAAGTGCAACTGTAATTGTTGCTTGATTGGAATAGGTAACCGTTTCATTTTTATAACCAATAAAAGAAAAAACGATTTTGTCACCGCTTTTCACATTAGTTAATTGAAATTTACCATCAAAATCAGTGGAAGTTCCTTTAGAAGAACCCTCAACGAGAACATTAACCCCTGGCAATGACTGCCCGGTAGCTTTGTCCTGAACAACTCCGCTTACAGCATTCTGCGCAAGAAGGCTAAAGGGAAGTAAGAGAACTAAAAATAACAACTTTTTGTAAATTGTTTTCATACATTTGGTTTAAGTTAAAAATTGGTTTTTTTGCTTACGCTTCAACTTCGAACGATAAATTTATCTAAAATTTAACAGTAAAAAAATATTGGCCAAATTATTACTTTACGAAAACGTTTGCGTGTTGAAAAGTTTATTAATTAATCTGTTTTATACCTAATTAAAAACTATTTTTTAAAAAAAATATACCTTTATTGCATAATAATTAAATAGGTGTGATTGCTATGAGAAAAAAAGTTACTTTAAAACAAATTGCTAAGGAATTAGATATCTCCATTTCCACAGTTTCAAAATCGTTAAAAAACAGTGCGGAAATTAGCGAAGACACCCGTCAAAAGGTACAAGCTTTTGCAAAACTTTATAATTACAAACCCAATAATATTGCCCTAAGTTTAAAAAATAGAAAGTCCAAAACCATTTGCATTATTATTCCAGAAATCATTCATCATTTTTTTACTACAATAATAAGTGGCGTCGAGCATGTAGCAAAAGAAAACGGATATAATGTACTGGTTTGTCTGTCAGATGAATCTTTTGATAAAGAGGTAATCAATATGGAGATGCTTGCCAATGGTAATATTGACGGATTTATTATTTCGCTCTCCAAAGAAACCCAACAGAAAAAAGATTTTCATCACATTTCAGAAGTCATCAACCAGGGAATGCCAGTGGTAATGTTTGACAGAATTACCAATGAAATTTTATGTGATAAGGTAATCATTGACGATAATTTAGCCGCTTTTAATGCCACTCAATTTCTCATTGATCAAGGTCATAAATCAATTGGTTTGTTAACTACTCAAGACCATGTGAGCGTTGGTAGATTACGAACCGAAGGCTACAGTAAAGCACTAAAAAACAACGAAATGGAAATCAACACTGATTTAATTGTAAAAATTGATGATAACGATGATTTTGAAGAAACTATTACCCACTTGCTGAAAAATAATACCCTTGATGCCCTATTTGCCGTTAATGAATTATTTGCCGTTACTGCCATAAAAATGGCTGCCAAATTAGGAATTAAAGTTCCTGATGATTTATGCGTAATTGGTTTTACTGACGGAATTATTTCAAAATATTCATCTCCAAGCATTACCACCGTTCGACAAAACGGAGAAAAAATGGGCGCTAAAGCCGCAAAAATGTTAATTGACCGCTTGGGTCTTGAAGAAATTGAAAATGAAGACGGGGAGATTATCGAGCATTACAGCACTGAAGTAATCGAAACGGAACTCATAGAAAGAGAATCAACTCAAAAAAAATAAATAAACACTGAACTATTTTTTTGATTAAAAAAAATTATATATTTACCCCGATTATCAAGCTTACACTTTTACTTCGAAAATAAAAATAAGTTTTGATAAGCCTCGCTTATCGTCTTTACTATCTTAAAAAACGATAATGGAAAAGCGTAAGTTAAGTTTCTGGCAAATTTGGAACATGAGTTTCGGATTTCTAGGAATACAGTTCGGATTTGCCCTACAGGGAGGATTCATGTCCCGAATTTTTCAAACATTAGGAGCTCAAGTTGATGACATTCCGGGTTTATGGATTGCGGCTCCATTAACAGGTCTTTTAGTTCAACCAATAATAGGATACTTATCAGATAATACTTGGAGTCCAAAATTTGGTAGAAGAAAGCCATTTTTCCTTATCGGAGCAATTTTAGCATCTATTACTTTATTTTTCATGCCTCATTCACCAGCTTTATGGATTGCTGCTGGATTATTATGGGTTTTAGATTCTTCAATAAACATTAGTATGGAACCATTTCGTGCTCTTGTTGCCGACAAATTACCAGAATCTCAACGCTCAAATGGGTTTGTGATTCAAACACTAATTATCGGTATTGGAACTTGGATTGCTAGTAACTTACCTTGGTTGGTAAACAAACTTGGTGTTTCTAACGAAGCTGATGCTGGAGCCATTCCGCAATCGGTTATAGTCGCGTTTTCAATTGGTGCATTTGTATTTTTTACAAGTATTTTATACACCATATTTTTAACAAAAGAAGATCCTCCTGCAGATTTAGAGAAATTTAAATCCGAAAAAAAAGAATCACGATTTATTCCTGATTTAATTCAAAGTTTAAAAGAAATGCCATCAACAATGAAAAAACTTGGAATAATTCAGTTTTTTAGTTGGTTTGCCTTTTTTACCATGTGGAGTCTTTCTACTCCTGCATTGACAGAGCATGTTTTCAATTCACCAAAACCTGATGTAAAAGAATATGCTCAACTCGATAAGGAGGGTAAAGAATTAAAAGATTCTAATATAAAAGTACTCTTTTTAAACGATGTAAAAGAACAAGAATACAAAGCAAAAGACAAAATTTATAACGACGCAGCCGATTTAGTTGGTTCTGCAACAGGAATTTATGGCTTATCGTCTATGGCATTTGCATTACTACTTACTTTTTACACGATGAAAAACAAAATAAACAGAAAATACATTCACATGGGTTCGTTAATTCTTGGTGGATTAGGTTTTATTTATATGTTTTATGCTACGCCTTCAACATTAATGTATTCCTTTATATTAATTGGTTTTTCTTGGGGAAGTATTTTATCAATGCCTTATGCCATGTTATCAAGTTCGGTTAACCCGAATAAAATGGGAATGATGATGGGATTATTCAATATGTTTATTGTAATTCCACAAATTATTGCTGCACTTGGCGGAATCAATTATTTATACAAATTAATTGGAGAAGCTCACATTAATGCCATGCTTTTAGCAGGATTATCACTAATTATTGCTGGACTTTGTAATTTCTTTATTACAGATAAAAACGCAATTTCAGGTTAAAAAATTTATAATGACAAATAAAAAAGCGTTCATATTCGACCTTGACGGAGTAATCGTTGACACGGCTAAATACCATTTTTTAGCATGGAAAAAAATTGCTGCTGAACTCAACATTGACTTCACCCTTGAACATAATGAATTATTGAAAGGAGTGAGTCGTGTGCGTTCGTTAGATATTATTTTAGAGTTAGGAAACTACCATGCAACAGAAGCACAAAAAAACCAATGGTTGTTACAAAAAAACGAAACCTACTTGTCCTTCTTAGTTACTATGGACGAAAATGAAATTTTACCTGGTGTAGTGCCTGTTTTAGAATTTTTAAAAGCACAAAAACAAGGAATTGCCATAGGTTCTGCCAGTAAAAATGCCAGGCCTATTTTAGAGAAAACAAAAATTATCCACTACTTTGATGCCATTGTAGATGGAAACGACGTTTCAAATGCTAAGCCCGATCCAGAAGTGTTTCTTCAGGGGGCAAAATTGCTAAGCACAACCACAAATAACACAATCGTTTTTGAAGACAGCAGGGCTGGAATTCAAGCCGCCAATAAGGCCAATATGATAAGTATTGGCATAGGAGAAGAAGCAGTATTAAATGAAGCAAAATACCTTTTCAAAGATTTTACAGAAATTAATTCCGCGTTTTTACTCGAATTAATAAATCAGAATTTATAAAAAATTAGAATTAGAAAATTTTTGTTTATGAATTTTCAGAATCAAAAGTTTACAATTATCAATAAAGTAAAATGAATCAAGATTATATACAACCCGATTCCTGGTCAATAATTGAAATAGGATATGATGCCGAAAGGGTAAAATCGTCTGAAAGTTTATTCAGCATTGGAAATGGTGCCATGGGACAACGTGCCAATTTTGAAGAATCCTATTCCGGTGAAACTTTTCAAGGAAGTTACATAGCAGGGATTTATTATCCGGACAAAACAAAAGTAGGTTGGTGGAAAAACGGCTACCCTGAATATTTTGCCAAAGTGTTGAATGCCCCAAATTGGATTGGAATTGGAATTGAAATCAATGGAGAAGCATTGGATTTGGCTCAATGCATTTCTGTTTCGAATTTCAAAAGAGAACTCAATATGAAAGAGGGCTGGTACAATCGCTCTTTTCAAGCCCGTTTGAAAAATGGAATTGAAATTGCTGTAAATACCAAACGGTTTCTTTCACTTAACCACGATGAAGTTGGCGTGATTAACTATGAAATCACTCCACTAAATGCTAATATAAAAATCAAGTTTACACCCTGCCTGGATGCAGGAATATCCAACGAAGACGCCAATTGGGAAGAAAAATTTTGGGAACCAATTGCCATTAAAAATAGTAAAAACGAGGCGTATTTAACTGCGCGAACCTATAAAACTCATTTTGTCGCAACGACATTTATGCAAAATACTATTTTCATAAATCATTGCAATCAACAATTGTCACCTGAAAAAATAGTAGAAACAAAAGACAAAATCGAATTTGAATATACGGTAGCTGTCGCTCAAGGCGAAACGGCAACCATACAAAAAATTGGCGGATACACCGTTTCTCTAAATCACACTGATACTAATCATGCAGCAGAAAAAGTAATCAAAACCGCATTAGAGAAAGGCTACAATCATTTGCTAAACGAACAGATTGAAGCTTGGGCGAAAATATGGGAAATGTCAGACATCACTATAAAAGGAGATGTAAAAGCACAACAAGGAATTCGTTTCAATATTTTTCAATTAAACCAAACCTACTTAGGTAAAGATTCTAGACTAAATATTGGTCCGAAAGGATTTACAGGTGAAAAATATGGCGGTTCAACGTATTGGGATACTGAGGCCTATTGCATCCCATTTTATATGGCCACAAAAGACCAACAAGTAGCGCGTAATTTATTGACCTATCGCTACAATCAATTAGACAAAGCTATTGAAAACGCAGCAAAATTAGGCTTTACAAATGGCGCGGCTCTATTTCCAATGGTTACCATGAATGGCGAAGAGTGTCATAACGAGTGGGAAATTACTTTTGAAGAAATTCATCGAAACGGAGCGATTGCATTTGCAATTTTTAACTACCATCGCTTCACTGGCGACTATTCATATATTCCTGAAAAAGGGCTAGAAGTGCTCATTGGAATTGCTCGTTTTTGGCAACAAAGAGCAAGTTTTTCTACTGATAAAAATAAGTTTGTTATCCTTGGTGTTACCGGCCCAAATGAATATGAAAACAACGTAAATAATAATTTTTACACCAATTATATTGCCAAATGGTGCATCGATTATACCATTGAACAGCTTCAAAAAGTAGCTCTTGAGTTTCCTTTAGATCATAAACGAATCACTGAAAAAGTGAAAATTTCTGAATCCGAAATACAATCATGGAAAAAAGTGGCGGATCAAATGTACTTTCCTTATTCAGAAAAACACCAAGTCTATTTACAACAAGACGGCTTCTTAGACAAGGAATTAGTGCGGGTTGCCGATTTAGATCGAAACCAAAGGCCAATTAATCAAAAATGGTCTTGGGACCGAATATTACGTTCTCCTTACATCAAACAAGCCGATGTTTTGCAGTGTTTTTACTTTTTTGAAGATCATTTTTCGAAAAATGAATTATTGCGTAATTTTGAATTTTACGAATCATTTACCGTTCATGAATCATCCTTATCTCCTTGTGTGCACTCAATTCAAGCCGCTGCTTTAGACAAAATGGACATGGCCTATACTTTCTATTTAAGAACCTCCCGATTGGACTTAGACGATTACAATAAAGAAGTTGAAGAAGGTTGCCACATTACCTCAATGGCTGGAACTTGGATGAGTATTGTGGAAGGTTTTGGGGGAATGCGAGTAAAAAATGACGCTTTGCATTTTACACCAAAAATACCTGCACAATGGGAAGCATATTCCTTCAAAATTAATTTTAGAAACCAAATAATTACCGTTTCAATAGATCAAAAAGAAACAAAATTTAGTATCGAAGGAAGTGATTCACTAACTGTTTTTGTTAATGACAAAATCGTTATTGTCGAGCCAAATAGCATACTGACTTTATAAAATAAATAAACCATGAAAAAAATCATCTTCCTTTTATTATTCTCTTGCAGTATTGTAGCACAAATTGATCGCGTTGAACCTCCATTTTGGTATGCGGGAATGAAAAACCCAGAAGTGCAAATTTTGTTTTATGGAAAAGATATTGCACAAAATAAAGTGGCAGTTTCTGGCAATTGCACTCTGGTTAACGTTCAGAAAACAGAAAATCCAAACTACCTTTTTGTAACCATCGATACTAAAAATTGTCAAGCACAAGATCTTGTATTTACGTTTTCTAAAAACAAATCGGTTGCGTTTACAAAAAGTTATTCCTTGAAACAGCGAAGAGAAAATTCAGCTTTACGCAAAAGTTTTGACAGCGCTGATATGATTTATCTTATCATGCCCGACCGGTTTGCAAATGGAAATCCAACTAATGATA
Source organism: Flavobacterium sp. (assembly GCA_044231345.1). Lineage (GTDB taxonomy): Bacteria > Bacteroidota > Bacteroidia > Flavobacteriales > Flavobacteriaceae > Flavobacterium. Next base: position 1,780 of record JBIHZQ010000031.1, on the reverse strand, counting down.
GTCATCCCTCTGTTACAGAAAAAGCCAATCGGATGTTGCCTGGCGGAAGACATGGAGGAGACCTCGAAGGAATCATTTATAATATAGACTACCTAAAAGAATTGGGAGCCACCGCTATTTGGTGTACTCCGTTGTGTGAAGACAATGACAAAACTTATTCCTACCACACTTATGGTCAATCTGATGTGTATAAAATTGATCCTCGCTATGGAACAAATGAAGACTATCTTCGACTTAGTGAAGAATTGCATAAAAAAGGGATGAAAAATATTATGGATTATGTCACTAATCATTGGGGAGCTGAACATTGGATGATCAAAGATTTGCCAACGTATAACTGGATTCATCAATTTCCTGGTTATTCCCAATCCAATTACAGAATGACCACACAATACGACACTAATGCCGCTGAAATTGATGCAAAAAATTGCATGGATGGATGGTTTGTTCCCTCAATGCCCGATTTAAATCAGTCCAATCCGCTGGTAAACACCTACCTGATTCAAAATGCAATTTGGTGGATTGAATATGCCAATCTAGACGGATTTCGTGTTGACACTTACTCCTATAATGACAAAGTTGGAATTGCAAAATGGACCAAATCAATTACAGAGGAATATCCTCATTTTAATATTGTAGGAGAAGTTTGGATGCACGATCAAGCACAAATATCTTATTGGCAAAAAAATAGTCCCATCTCAAAAATTCAAAGTTATAATTCGTATTTGCCAAGCGTTATGGATTTTACACTACACGATGCGATTGGGAGTGTTTTTAACGAAGATAATGCCAGTTGGAACGATGGAATGATTAAAGTTTATGATAATTTTGTCAATGACTTTTTATACGAAAATCCTGACAACCTTTTAACTTTCGTAGAAAATCATGACACCAATAGATTTAATCAAAATTATAAAAATGATTTCAAAAAATATAAAATGGCAATGGCATTGTTAGCAACCGTTCGAGGTATTCCTCAACTTTATTATGGTTCAGAAATTGGAATGAATGGCGACAAAGGAAAGGGGGATGCCGACATCAGAAAAGATTTTCCTGGCGGTTGGATTGGGGACACCAATAATGCATTTCGAAAAGAGGGAAGAACAAAAGAACAATCGCAATTTTTTGATTTTACTTCCCAGTTATTTCAATGGAGAAAAACAAATGAAGCCGTCCATTTTGGCAAAATGAAACATTATATTCCAGAAAATAATGTCTATGTATATTTTCGATATACGGAACAAAAAACGGTTATGGTAGTTCTAAATAACAGTGCTACTTCTCAAACAATAAGAACAAATAGATTCAAAGAAAGTATTCAAAATTTTACTCAAGGAACAGACGTAATTTCTGGAAAAAAAATTGATTTAAAATCGGCATTAACTATGGAGGAAAAATCAGTAATTGTATTAGAATTAGAATAAATAATTAACCTTAAATTTGTACTTTTAAAATTTAAGGATTTTCAACAACATATAATAAAATAGTAGAATAAAATTAATGAAAATGAAAAAGATACTAATCATTGCACTCGGCCTATCGCTTTTTATAAGCTGCAAAAAAGAAGAAGTTAAAGAAGTCGTAACGCCAATGGAAATTGCTCCCATAACCGATAGCATTGCAGAAAACGCAGTCATTTATGAAGTCAATATTCGGCAATATTCCCCATCTGGTACATTTAATTCGTTTACAAAGGACCTCCCTAAATTAAAGCAAATGGGAGTAAAAATCCTTTGGCTTATGCCAATTCATCCGATAGGAGTAAAAAACAGGAAAGAAG
>JBIHZQ010000097.1:0-7153 GCA_044231345.1 Flavobacterium sp. | reverse complement strand
CATTAAAAATTACCAAAATAATTCACCACCACGTTCGGTTGGCTAGCCGAATTATTTTGGTAATTTTTAATGGGCTGGATTTTTTGTAAAATTAATTCATCAGTTACTCCCTCAAAATTTGTTTTGACAAAACTATTACTGAACAAGGTACGAATAATGGCAAACGGGGTATTCAAAACCACATCAGAATGTACTACATTTTTTACATGCCTGCTGGCGTCTAATAAATTGATTGGGCGAGTTGATTTTTTAAAATCTCCCCCTCTTATTCCGCCAATAATTAGTGCCGCAATAAACAAAAACCCAACGGTTGAAAAACCAAAATAGGCTATTTTTTTAGAAGGCTGGAAAACCGAAACGGTGACTTTTTTATAGAGATAGATCCAAAGTGAAGCCAAGGCGAAAAACAAAGCAAATACGTACCAATAATCAATAATAAAACTACTGAACAAAGCCGCTTTATTAGTTTCATGTTGAATTACATTTAAAGCTACAATAGTGGTTCTAGCAAAAGTGAATTTATAGTATATAAAATCAATAAAATTAGTCGCGTAGGCAATCAGGTTTAAGGTAAAATAAACGTAAAATAAAAATTTCTGATAGGCATTTGAGGTGTTTTTATGAAAGGGAACTATCGAGGCTAAAATAAATAGCAAATTGACGTATAAAATTGCCGTGGTATCAAAAGCCAATCCATGATAACAAATTGACATAAAATCAGTGAAAGACTCTATTTTTAGTAACTCTTTATTGAATAAATAGAATAGTATTCGAGCAAGCATATAGAAAAAATAGGCTAGCGAAATTCTATAAAAAAGCGCTTTATATTCGTTTAAGCGAAGGTGCTTTTGCATTTAGGGGTAAATTTTTCATTAATTTAATGCAAATATATTACATTATTGACAAAAAATATCCAAACTAAAAAGTAAGTATTCTTTATTTGGACGCTATAGTTAAAAGCTCCTCAATAGTATTTTAATTACAAAAATTGCAAACTTTATTAAAAAATATTTAAAAGTGATGCTTAAATAAATTAATTCCTTAATTTGCATAAAATATTAAGAACATTTCCCAAAAATGACCAAAATAACCAGACTATTTGACTTTCCATATTATGAGAAAGAAAAATTTCCCACAAAAACTGATGCATTAGTTACTAAATACAATGGCGTATGGGTTAGCACCTCCATAGATGAATATCTTGCAAAAGCCAATGCTATTTCCAGGGCACTGTTGCTTTTAGGGATTCAGAAAAATGATAAAATTGCCGTGATTTCTTCAAATAATCGAACCGAATGGAACATACTGGACATTGGGGTACTCCAAACTGGAGCTCAAAATGTTCCCATTTACCCAACCATTTCAGAATTTGAATATGAATATATTTTAAATCATTCTGGTGCAGTTTTGTGTTTTGTTTCTGATGAAGAAGTATTAAGGAAGGTAAATCTTATCAAAGACTCGGTACCCAATCTTCGGGGGGTCTATTCTTTTAATGAAATTCCAGGTTGTAAAAATTGGAGCGAACTTTTAGATTTAGGAGCGACAAGTGATAACCAGAAAGATGTTGAAGATCGAAAAAATGAGGTGCTCCCTTCAGAATTGGCTACCATAATTTACACCTCTGGGACAACCGGAAAACCCAAAGGAGTCATGCTTTCTCATGAAAATATTGTTTCCAATGTTTTTGCGGGAGCGCTGAGAATACCTTTAGAACCTGGTAATAACCGAACAATGAGTTATTTGCCGGTTTGTCATATTCTAGAAAGATTCTATTTGTATTTATGTCAATATTATGGTGTTTCGATTTATTTTGGCGAATCAATAGACAAGATTGGTGAAAATCTGAAAGAGGTAGCGCCAAATTTAATTACGGGAGTACCGAGAGTTTTAGAAAAAATATACGATAAAATCTATTCAAAAGGTCTTGAACTTACTGGATTAAAAAAAATACTTTTTTTCTGGGCTGTAAACTTAGGATTGCGTTATAAACCGTATGGTGAAAATGGCTGGTGGTATGAATTTCAACTAAAAATTGCTCGTAAACTTATTTTCAGCAAATGGAAAGATGCTGTTGGTGGAAAATTAGAGTTGATTGCCTGTGGTAGTGCCGCTTTACAACCCAGATTGGCACGTATTTTCGGAGCTGCAGGAATTCCAATAATGGAAGGTTATGGATTGACCGAAACCTCTCCATTAGTAGCCATTAACGATTTGCGCAACAATGGATATAAAATTGGAACTGTCGGAAAAGTAATTGATAAAGTAAGCATTAAAATTGCTGAGGATGGTGAAATACTTTGTAAAGGACCCAACATAATGATGGGTTATTACAAGGAAGAAGAATTAACTAATGAAGTGTTAAAAGACGGCTATTTTCACACGGGTGATATTGGAGAAATTGACTCCGAAGGTTTCCTTAAAATTACCGACAGAAAAAAAGAAATTTTCAAAACTTCGGGAGGAAAATATATCTCTCCTCAATTGTTAGAAAATGCCATGAAGCAGTCCCGTTTTATTGAGCAAATAATGGTAATTGGTGATGGTGAAAAAATGCCTGCCGCTTTCATACAACCTAGTTTTGAATTCATAAAAAGCTGGGGGAAATTGCACCAAATAGAAATTGGCAGTACCAATGAAGACATCATTTTGAACACGAAAGTGATTGAGAGGATTCAAGAAGAAGTGACTTTACTAAACGAAAAGTTTGGTAGTTGGGAAAAAATAAAACGGTTTGAATTAACACCCGATATTTGGTCAATTGAGAGTGGTCACCTTACTCCTACTTTAAAATTAAAACGAAAAATAGTCAAAGAGAAATACGAAACTTTGTACAAAAGAATATACAATACTTAGTAAAGTTATTTGATTAATTGATTTTTTTTTAAATTTACTATGTTAATCAATTAAACTAAAAATGATGAATATTAAAAAATTTTTATTATCAGGTACGTTAGGCGGCATTGTTGATTTCCTTCTAGGGTGGTTATTTTACGGAATTATATTTAACGACTTATATCCAGAAGGAGAATCTATGAATCTATTTCTTGTATTCTTGGGATGCATGACTAACGGTTATTTTATTTCTTACATTTTAACTAATTGGGTGCGCCCTGTAACTGTTTTAAACGGAGTAAAATCAGGGGCAATAATTGGCTTTTTTACCAGTTTATCGATGAATTTGTTTATGTATTCCAATATGCCAATCAATTTTAAAAATATGGCAATTGATCTAGTCATTACGACTATAATGTCAGCTCTTGTTGCTTGGGTAATTACTTATACCAATAAAAGATTAAATTAATTTTTGTAGTAATTAAAAACAAGAAACTCCTCCTTACGGAAGAGTTTCTTTACTAAAACAACATTAATTTATATGGCTTTTATTAAATAGCTTTATTTCTTATTTCAAATGACTCTATTTATATCTTGACTAGTTTTTTCATTTAATAGTGATCTTAAATAAATTATATTAGTGGTCACTACTTTTTTTGAATGTTTCGGAATGTCTATAGCGGTAAGTGTATTATTTTTTAATTTTATTATTAATTTATACTTATAATTATTAAATAATAAATAATTATAAAACAGTATACTCACGATAGAACTTACAATAAAAATTGGAAAAATAAAATTGTAAAAAATAATACCATTACTTCCAACTAAAACTATGCTAATTAAAAAAAGTTGTAATCGCCAACGCGTATTAAATTCAATATATATATTATTAATATCAATGAGTGAAAAACAAATATTTTTTCCAGACTGAAAGTTGATTTGAAGCTTTTGATCTTTAGTTATCATCTCTTTAAATCGATAGATTCTCATCGCCAACAAATTTTTTAGAATATCAAATAACAATTAAATTAATAATAGATTAAAATTAGTGTTCTATTTGATTTATAAAATAAAAAATGTCTTTAAATAGGTAAATCAGTGTCATTAAACGGGTTTTTAATGACATTAACAGAAATGTGAAAAAATAAGTTGATTGTTTTTTATTTTAGTATATTCATCTTAGAAATGAATTCTTTATAATTATCGCTTAATGTAATTTTGTGGTTGCCTTTTAAAATAATTAAATTGTCTTTCAAAAACAGTGTTTCAATTTGATCTTTATTAATAATACAATTACGATTTGTTTTTATAAAAATAGAAGAATCCAATATTTGGGTCATTTTTGACAATGAAATTAATATCATAAACTTATCATTTTCAGTAACGATATTACAATATCTATCATCAACTTGCATGTATAAAATTTCATTAAAAAAGACTTTTTTAAGCGCCTCGTTCTTCTTAATAAAGAGGTATTGGTCACCAAAAATTGCCGAAGATTCCTCTTTTGAAAATACATTGGGTTGATTGTAAAACTTCTCTATTGCTAATTCAATTGCATATAAAACCTCTAATTCATTAAATGGTTTCATTAAAAAACTAAATGGCTTTACCAAGCGTGCATGTTCAAAAATTTGACGGTCTTTTGAACTTGTTAAAAAAATAATTGGCTTAATTGAATTAGGGATGGCACTGATTGTTTCAGCAAATGTGATTCCCTCCGGTTTACCATTAAGAAAAATATCAACTACAACTAAATCCACTTTCGAATTAAAAAAAAACTCAATCGCCTCTTTATAAGTTCTTGCTACTCCAACAATAGAATAATGGTGTGTCTTCAATACTTCAACTAATGGCTCACTTTCTTCAGGTCGATCCTCAATAATTAATACATTTATTTTATTCATTAATGGGAGGTTTAGGGATTAATAGTATCATTTTTGTTCCATTACCCATTATGCTTTCAATTTCTAATTTACCACCATTCTTGGCAATCATTGATTTAGTTAATTGCATACCCAAACCAGTCCCGATACTTTCTTTATTTGCTTTTTTTGAAAGTAGAAACGATTCTTGGACTAATTCTTTTCTCAATGATTCCTCAATACCGATTCCGTTATCTTCAATTACTAAATGTTGATAACTATCGTTAGATTGAACTAAATAAATATGTATTTGACCCTTTTCATTAGAAAATTTAATAGCATTATCGAGAAGGTTACGAAGGCATATTTTTAAAGAATCTAAATCTGAAAAAACATAACTCTCACTTGGAATTTCTATGTGTAATTGTAATTTTTTATCGAATAGTAATGGCTTAAAATTGTATATAACGTGATTGATAATTGTATTTAAGTCTAATACTTCTTGATGAAAATATAATTGCTTAATTTGTAATAAAGACCAATTAAGTAAATTGTCTAATAAATTATAGGTTGAATTTGCAATGCTGACATTATTGTTTAATAATTGATCTAATTCTTGGTAGTTTTTTGATTCTAAACTAGCGATTAATTTTGAATTACTGCGCTTTACTCCATTTATCGATGATCTCAAATCGTGACTCACAATTGAAAATAATTTGTCTTTGGTTGCATTCAATTCGGCTAATTCTTCCTTTTGTTGAAGTGTCTTTTTGTTACTTTTAATTTTTTGAATTAAATAGAAAATACCAAATAATAAAATCAGTAGAAACAAAATACTGACGGCTATATAGGTATTTCTCTGTGCAACTTTTACTATGTTTTCAGTTTTTAAGAGTTTAATATTTTTTTTATGAATCCCTATTTCATATTTTTTTTCAAAATCAGCAGTAGCCCAAATGGCGTTTTGATCTGCGATAGAATCATTCCATTTTTCATATTCTTTTCTATACTTCAACGCTTGTTCAAAATTATTTCTATCCTCTTCAATTACTGCCATATTTCCTGAGGCAGTTTTCTTAAAATTAAAATCACTGACTTTATCTGAAAGTGAGTAGGCTTTTTGAAAATAAGATACCGCTTGATTCATTTTATTTTGCTCATAGTATAAATTTGCAAGTGATTCGTATGAATATAACAATGCAAATGTGTCGTTATTGGTTTGCACCAATTGTTGGTTTTTAAACAAATACTTTTCAGCATTATCATAATCCCTCAAATTTATATAACAAAGCCCCATATTGTTGTAAAGTGTTACCGATAATAAATAATTAAGCTTGCTAACATATTTTTTTTCAACCTCTCTATAATATTGTAACGCTTCATTTGTGTTGCCTAATTCTAAATTAATTCCAGCTAAATTAATTTTTACTTTATAATCAAATTTAAACCCTTTAGAAATAGAGTTTAATTCCTTTTTTGCTTGTTTAAAAAGTTTTTTTCTATTGAAAGCACTGCCACGAAAATAATGACAATAATTTTGTAACTCTACGGGACAATTTTTTTGAGTCAATTGCTTCATCGAATATATTAAAGTAGAATCCCATTGCTTTTGCTCAAAAAAGACAACTGCTTTTTTATAATTATATTCTTTATTATACCGTTGTTTTGTTAATTTTAACTCTAACTTAAAGGCATCAGGACCTTTTTCTTTAGATAATAATCCAAGGGAAATGAAAAATAATAGAAGAACAACTAAATATTTTATTCTCATAGTAAAAAAAGTAATAGTGCTTATGGCAAACAATCAAATGTATAATAAAAATATGATATTATCTATTTAAAATAAAATACTATGCGTGCATAGTATTTTTTTTATTATCTTTGAAATAACATAAAAACAATGAAAGATAAAACAATAGATTATATTCTAAGAGCTACTTGGCAAGCGGTAGCAAGAATGTATAATGAAGAAGCATCAAAATATGGCGCATCAATGGCAATTGGGTTTACATTACTAAGCATCGATAAAGATAATGGAACACCATCTACTACATTGGGTCCTAAAATGGGAATAGAAGCAACTAGCCTTACACGTACATTAAAATCACTAGAAGAAAAGGGTTTGATATACAGAACTCCAAACCCAGAAGATGGACGTGGAGTTTTAATTCATCTAACACCATTAGGAAAAGACAAAAGAGAACTCTCTAAAAATACGGTATTAAAATTTAATGAATCCGTAAAAAACAAAGTAACTGATGAGCAATTAAAACACTTTTTTGAAGTAGCAGAAAGTATTAATGAACTCATCCAAGAAAAAATATATTCAAACCAACAGAAATTAGATAAATGAAACGTAAGATAAATAAAATTGCGGTAATCGGTTCAGGAATAATGGGATCGGGAATTGCCTGTCATTTTGCCAACATTGGAGTTGAAGTTTTGCTTTT
>JBIHZQ010000096.1:0-7219 GCA_044231345.1 Flavobacterium sp. | reverse complement strand
GGGTTGAGTGAAATCGATTTTATAGGTAACAGAATTTCCTTTACCCGCAGGAACTTCTGTTACGAAATTTCCAGAGGAATTTCCTGCAAAAGGAATTGCTACTGCCGTCGAAGGTCCAGCGGTTGTGACTAAACCAACATAAGAGTTTGCTCCAAGTGAACCCCCAAGAGTAGAATTTAATAAGTCTATGGGGGAATTTCCTAAAGATTCCTGACAATTGGGTATTCCATCATTATCATTATCGATATCAATATTGTCATTTACTATGTCGTTATCATTATTGGTAGCGCAGGAACTTACTGGAATTTCGTCGGATATTAACGTAGAATTACAGGCGCTAATTGTGGCAGAAACATAGTAATACCCTGGTTGTGTTGGAAAGTAATTACCAGCCGTTGCTCCTGGAATAATTGCTCCATCGAAATACCACTGGAATACATCAAACGCTGTAAGAGTATTAACCTTTAATTCAACATTTGGAATACAGTTTGATTGGGTTAAATTTAGCGGTTGTAATGTAATTTCAGGTTTGAAAGTAAAACCAGAATAGAACCCTCCATAAGTAGCTGCTCCACTTGAACCAAAATAGGATAAATAAACTTGTTTGGTTGAAAATAACGAAATATTACCATTTAATCCTTGAAAAGTATACGTCACATAATTAGCATTTCCTGTAACAATTTGCGGACCATTAACTATAATTCCAGTGGGTAGTGTTGCTAGCGAATAAGAGTCTCCATTAATGATAAAATCTAATGCAGCCCCAGTTTCGGTTACAACACAAACCGTCCCTGTAAAAGAGGTGTTATTCCCTACTTGATTAATAAAAGGAATGTTATTGATAATTTTTGGAGTTTCACAACTTAAAGGGGGAACAAAATGCATGTTTTGATTTTGTTGAGCACTTGTGCCGCCAATTCCTTGATAGGCAAATGCTTTTTTTGAAGTTTTTACAAAAAGATTACCAAGAGAAGAAAAAAGAGACCCATCAATCGCTAAATAATCTCCAGCACTTAAAGTAGCGTAGGGAATAGTTCCACCGTTCAGATAAACGTCTGTCGCATTTTCATTAGCCACAATTAAAGGTCGTTCAGTAACATCAACACCATTTCCTTTTATAAAAATATAATCAGTTCCTGTTCGTTCTGCCGAAACAATTTGGTCAAACCCTAAATCTAAGTTATTGGTTGTTCCATTACTTCCTGCAAAAGAGCCGCAGTTAACAACAATTGGTTTATCAGAAGAAATACCTGCACCAATTAGCCCGTCTTTATTGGCAAGTCCGGGTCCTTCAACTGCAAAAACATAACTCTCACCACTGTTTAAAACTACATCACCAGGAGTGTTACCTACTCCTGCATTATTTATTAGTGATACTCCTGCATTAATATCACTAAAAGAAATAGTGGTATTGTTTTCAGTTGCCAATATGGCCGCAAAGGTATAATGATTGTCTGTGGTACTTGGCGCACCAGTATTAATAAAGGCACCTACCCTAAATTGTGTGCCCAATGCCGCTAGTCCTTTAGATACTAAACCTCCAGCCTGATAGTTTTCCGGTGTTGCAGTTAATCTAACAGTGACATACACTAAATCTTCAGCTTCAACAATAAATCCTTTATTATTCATTACCAAACTAACATTAATTTTACTTACCATTAATTGCGTATTTAAACCTGAACCAATAGGGAAAGTGTAGGGATTGTCTCTAGACACAGTTCCTGTAATAATGGTGCCGCCAATTTGGATAATTTTGAAATTGATTGGTGAACTACTTGGACAAGAAATATACATAAATTGTCCTTGAGGTACTTGGCTATTAGAATTCGATAATGGCGGGATATAATGTGTCTTGCTGAATTGTGAAAACACATTTGAAAATATAAGTAAGAATAAAATTAATATTGATTTTTTCATAGTACATAATTGTGCACTAAAAGTACTACATTATCTTATAAGTGCAAAATGACCTTTAATAATTCGATTGTTTTCAAAAATTAAGGTGAACCAATAATCATCTGAAGGTAATTCCAATCCATTTATTTTGCCATTCCATCCTTCCTCAATTTGGTTGATTTGTTGAAGTAATTTACCAAATCGGTTATAAATGTAAAGTTTAGTTTTACTAGTATTTGGTAAATTTTGTATTTTCCAAATTTCATTGATTCCATCGCCATTAGGAGTGAAAAATGCAGGAGAATCTAATACGCTAATTAGGTTTGAAACGGTATCCGGACAATTATGTCGGTCTCTTATGGTGATGAAATAAGTGCCAATACCCACATTACTAAACAAAGGACTATCTTGAAATGTGAGTCCATTTATGGAAAATTCATAATCACCACTTCCTGAATAGGAGACCAAAATAGAATTTTCATTTCCGTTGAAGTCAAAAGTTTCAATACCAATAATCACTGCTGAACTAGAGGTTAATACTGAAAATTGTTTTGTTTTTTCACAACCAAAAACATCGGTCACCGTAACGGAGTAACTTCCAGTTTGAGAGACCAAAATAGAGGAGGAGGTGTCATTGGTATTCCATAAATAGCTTTCGAATGTATTGGGTACTGAAAGAGTAATAGTTGATCCATCACATAGATAGTTTGTTTCAAGATCAAAATTTGTCGGGTTGAAGCTGTTTGTTTTTAATAATACTTCTTTAATGCCAAAACAATCGGTACCATTTACGACTCTAGCAAATAATTTTTGTTGGTTTGGAATGGTAGTATTGAACGAATTGGGTACGGGATTAATCTGCAATAGTGCCTCGTTTTCTGTGAGATAATAATTAACTTGAAGTCCTACAGGTAAGCCTAAAAGTAATTGAGGGGTAACTTCTTGATTTAAGTCAAAATTACTTAATCCATCTTGGTTGTCATCACATTTATTAATTGGTGGCTGGTTTGGGATTGTCGAATTTGAAATTTGCAATTGGACTTGAGCATAATTAGTACAACCAAAACTGTTTGAAACTTTTGCATATAGCAAATTTGTATTTGCATTTTGATACGAGGTACTTGTTGTGATTGCTGCGATGTCTTGTTGAGCATTAAATAACGATTCATAATAAATTACATTACCTAAGGCGGTATTTCCATTAGTAATACTACTATTTAAACTTGTTAAGTTAAATGTAGTAATTCCATCATTGTCAGGATCACATTGAACGCTAATTGTGTCATTTAATAGTGGCAATGGAGTAAACTGTATTTTTACTTTTCCAAATGAAATGCAAGTCCCTATGGTGGTGACTTCAACTGAATATTCAACAATTGATGAGTTGGCTGTATCAGTTAAAGTATAAGTTGGAGTTGTTATTCCTAAATCAATTCCGTTTTTAAACCATTTATAAGCGGTAGCATTAGGATGAGTAGCATTTAAAGTTACAACTTCTCCCGTGCAATAAGGATTATTTAAGGAAACTAAATGGTCATTACCTAAATCGGTGGTGCTTTTAAAACTACCACCTCCTAAAAAAATTGCGGAGTCATAGAGCTCATTTCCCTGATCTGCAATTACTAGTTTAATATGATAAGTGGTCCCAGAGATGACATCGGCTTCTGCCTTCATGACAACAGTTTGCCCATTAAAGTTCGTAGGATGATTAGAACCATTAAAAGCATCAAAATAAATAGGATTTGCAGGAGGGCAAATGCTTCCTGTTCCACGAACAGTATTTATTTTTACTGGAATGGTAGTTCCAGGAACAATAGCTAAATTTTGATAGGGAGCAGAATTATCTATTGGTTTTAACAAAAAAGCAAAACCATCAGTAAAATTACATTGGTTACTCGTGGCATTTAATAAGTACTGTTCGGAAGAAAAAATATAATCAAAACTAATTTTATTTGTAATGGGTGTAAAGTCGAATTCTAATACAGTAGCATTTGTTGAATTTGAAATACCTAGAGCCTGTTCTAAATCGGAGTCTCCAAGCCAATCTGAAACACCTTCGCTTAACAATGAATTGTTAGGACCTACCGCTGCTGTAGCCTTCCCAGTGGTTAAAATAATACCTTCTGAAAATGGAAAAGCACTCGTATTCGCAATAAAGTACCCATAGCTATTTTGACCATTAGAAAAGGAATCTCCCGTAATAGAAAAATTAGCAACATTAGCACAAGGGCTGTTAATTAATACTTGTTCTATTAACTGCTGTGCAGAATAGGTGTCATTTACTTGGATATTTTGGGCGACTATCGAGTAGTTGATCAAAAACACGAGGCCAAAAAATACTTTTTTGAATTCAAATTTCATAGCATCGCCAAAGATACTATAAATCTCGTTTTTGAAGTAATTTGTATGAAAATAAAATAAAAACAGCGGTCCAAGCTAAAACAATTAGAATTGAAGTTAAATGGATGCTGTAGTCTTTAATATTTGCAGCACCGCCAATTGCAGTTTCTAGGTTTTTTACTACAGAAAGTCTTGAAAATGGCTCTAATATTAAATTTGACATTGATTCCAATGGAAGAAATTGGGTTATGTTTTGAGCTGTTTTGCTATCAGGAAATAGTTTAAAAGTTAGTATTCCTTTAAAAATGCTTTCCAAAATATTCCACACAAATAGAAATCCTAAAGCAAAGGCTGATCTTTTTACTAATATCCCCAGAAACAAACAGAAAGAGAAGAATCCAGTCAGCTTAACCATATAAGCAAGGAGATATTCCATATCACTAAAAACGATACCAAACTCTGTGTATGAAGAAAAACTATATCCTAAAATTAGACTCATTATAAAAATAAAGAGGGTAGATAGTCCTGCAAATACAATGACTGTAAGAAATTTAGACTGAATAAATTCGTTCTTACTCATTCCGTCAATAAGATTTTGTTTTAAAGTGCCATAACTGTATTCATTAGCCATCATTGAAACGATTACAATGGCTAAAAAGAATTTTAAAATAGCTGCTATGTAAGTGTTGAAATGCCATATGTATGGAAAGTTAAAAATTCCTTGTTCTGCTATGTGAAGTTCAAAAGTTCCAATATTAAATTTAATTGATGCAATCAGCGCAATGAATGTTAATAAAATAAAATAGGTAACTGTTAAAATTTTACTAGCTCTGTTTTTCCAAATTTTTTGTAATTCTATGGCGAGAAGTCGTTTCATGTTAGTTTTTATATTTATGATTTGAGAGTTTTTTTTTATTGCCATTTCCATTGCAATTTCAATGAAACAAAATTTACTATTTGTTTTTTGTCAATTCCAAAAATTGCTCTTCTAAACTGGTTTTCCGTTTTACTAAATGATGCAAGACGATGTTGTTTTCAAATAAAAATCGATTCAATTCGACTGCTTCTAAGGGACTTTTCAAAAAGACTATAATTTTTTCATCTTGGACTGCCAATTTTTCGATTGCGGGATGTGTACTTAAAACAGCCTTTAACGCCTCGTTATTTTCTGCCTGTAATTCGAAAAAACTTGTATTAGCCGTCATTCCATCAACTAATCCCGAATATAATATTTCCCCTTTTTGTAAAACTAAAACATGCGAACATACTTTTTCAACTTCGTCTAATAGATGTGATGCCAATAAAATAGTGGTTCCTTGTGAAGCAATAAGTTTGATTATGTCCCGAATTTGATGAATTCCTTGAGGGTCTAATCCATTTGTTGGTTCGTCCAAAATCAATATTTCTGGATCATTCAATAAAGCAGAAGCAATTGCCAATCGTTGTTTCATGCCCAATGAAAAAGTACTAAACTTACTGTCTTTACGGTCTAACAATCCCACTAAATTTAATTTTTCACTTACTTTTTCGTAGTTTATGCTTTTAATTTTACATACCAATTCTAAATTTTCTTTGGCAGTCATGTAAGGATAAAAGTTAGGACGTTCAATAATAGCTCCTACTTTTTTCAAAGCTTCGTGAGTTTCAACGGAACCATTAAACCAACTATAACTACCAGAAGTTTTATTAATTACGTTTAACACGATGCCTAAAGTGGTAGATTTGCCGCTTCCGTTTGGACCAAGGATTCCGTATACGTTACCCTTTTCAATCGAAAGGGAAACATTTTTTACGGCATGTACTCTTTTGTTGTAAATTTTATTCAGTTGTTGAATGGTAAGGATGTTTTCCAATTTTAATTGCTTTAAGAGTTTGATATAAGACGAACAACGAAATAAATTGTTACAAAAAACCTCAATTAAAATAATTGAGGTTAGATAATAATAAAGCTTTCAATTAGCTTTTTTGTTCTTTATTGAAATAAACCAAATAATAATACATTTGTTTTTCCTCGTCCCACCCTTTTTCAACATACTTTTCGGCACTTTCTGGATTGATAAAATCCATTTTGATTTGAATATGTGTGTCTAAATTAATTACGTTTTTAATTGACTTTCGAGCGTCAGAAACCGCAGCATTCGCAATTGGAAATGTTGTAATGTCTTCAATGCTGTATTTTTCGCCTTTATCAACTTTATAACTTTTAAATTCTGGAATCAAATCAGGATTGTCTAAAACTTCGTTCAAAAAGTTTGTTTCTTCAAACTGGTCGTTTTTAGCAAAATAATTCACTGAACGATTCATAAACATTACTTCCTCTTTTTTGTCTTCTGCAGGAAAAACAACATCTTTCGCAAAGCCTTGACAGAATTTCAAGTATTTTTTAGTGATAAAATTTTCGTCTTCAAATGCATCAACTGATAGAAAATGTTCTAGCCAATAACGCGCATCGTAACGATTGCTATCAACGGTCAAGATCTTATATCCTTCCTCTTTTTTGTAATTAAAAATCAAACAACCTTTGTCTAATTTGCTGAGGTTGATTCCTTGTTGTAAAATCATTTCCAAATTAGTGTCCTTTTCTTCAAACTGTAAAAAGTCAGATTGCAACTCACTTTTGAAAATTCCAATCGCATCAACTACGTTATTGTCAATGTTGATGTTCGTCAAATAGGTCACATAAACTTCGCCATTTTTAATATGTGGATGATTCGATTGCTCAAAAAGATGTTTCGTTATTTTTTTTGAAACAGCGTGCAAATTACTCGGATTATCAAAAACTTCTGAAGCAAATTTGTACATTTCATTGTAATCCAAATCCACATCGTGCGCAAATTGAAAGTAGTTTTCTTCTTTTTCCCGGAAGGGTTTAAAAAAATATTCTTTCATCAAAGGCACAATTTCATCATTTAAATTAAACGGTTGCTCCGATAAAAAAATCGCTTCGCTTCTACTTTTATTACCCACTCGGTGAATGGATAAT
>JBIHZQ010000095.1:0-7252 GCA_044231345.1 Flavobacterium sp. | reverse complement strand
CACAATAGATTTGAACGAGACAATGAGTAATGCTTGCAATAAAATATTAATAGGCAGCGCCTTTATTGTGCTGCCTATTAATATTTAATAATTACTATTTCCTATGGTATATTGGATAAAAACCAACTGGATTATAAAACACCTTTTCTCAAGTTATGTTTGGAATATTCCTGTAAATAAAAAAAAGTATTTCTAACTTTTGACGATGGCCCAACTCCTGAAATTACGGAATGGACATTGACTCAATTGAAAGCCTATAATGCAAAAGCGGCCTTTTTTTGCATCGGCGAAAACAGTAGAAATCATCCACAATTACTTAGCAAAATTAGAGCCGACGGACATGTTGTTGGGAATCACACTTTTGATCATCTTAATGGTTGGAAAACAAAAAACGAAACCTACATTGAAAATGTTATTAAATGCGATAGTATTTTTCAATCAAAGTTGTTTAGACCGCCTTATGGAAAAATATAGGGGTCTCAAGCAAGTAATTTAAAGAAGCTGGGGTACAAAATTATTATGTGGGAAGTATTAAATGGTGATTTCGATCAAAAAATTTCTAAAGAAGAATGTTTAGAAAACGTAATCAATAATGTTACACCGGGAGGTATTGTCGTTTTTCATGATAGCGAAAAAGGATATTCCAATTTGCGATATGCACTACCTAAGACATTAAAATTTTTGAAAGAAAAGGGATATTCGTTTGAAACTATTGAATCTCAACTTATTTAGATTTGTTCTTGAACAAGACCAATAATTGTATTAGCGTCTAATTCGCCAGACTGTCTCCAAATCATTTGACCTTCTTTATAAATCATCAAAGTTGGTAATCCCTTAATGCGAAGCGCTTCAGCTAGTTCTTGATTTTTGTCTACATCAATTTTTATGACTTTCGCCTTATCACCTAAAGCTGCAGCCACGTCTCTTATAACAGGGTGCATCATTACTGATGGTTCATTCCAGTCTGTATAAAAATCAATTAATACAGGCACTTGAGTATTGATAAGTTCTCCAAATTTTGACATAATAGCAAAAATTTAAAATTTTATTGATTATATACTACAGATATCGTGGTACAAATATACTATTTTTAACAAATTACACTATTCTTTTACCTTTTTTTAGTTCAATTACAGTAATTTCTGGCATAATTCCTACGCGCCCTGGATAGGCATGAAAACCAAAACCTCTATTCACATAAACATACTTTCCGTTATTTTCATATAATCCCGCCCATTGTTTGTACACATATTGTGCCAAACTCCATTTTATATAACCTGGAATTTCAATTCCAAATTGCATTCCATGAGTATGTCCTGATAATGTCAAGTGAAAATGTTTTTCATGGTCTTTAACTTCATACTCCCAATGAGAAGGGTCGTGACTCATTACTATTTTAAAATCTTCTTTTTCTAAATTGGCGGAAGCCAAATTAATATCGCCTACTTTTTTGAAATTATTTCCCCAATTTTCAACCCCAATTAATGCTATTTTATCTTCTCCTTTTTCAATGAAAGTGTGTTCATTTAGTAATAATTTAAAATCTATCTGACCGTGTAGTCCTTTGATGGCCTCAAAATTAGCTTCTTTATCTTCTTCAGATGGCCAAGTAACGTATTCGCCATAATCATGATTCCCTAAGACTGAATACTTTCCGTACTTATGATTTTGAATCCGATTAAACGAATCTATCCAAGGTAACATTTCTTTGGCGTCTGTATTTACTATATCTCCAGTAAACAATAACAAGTCTGAATTTTGCTCATTAACCAAATCAATTGCATAATTAATTTTTTCAGGATTGTCAAAACTACCACTATGAATATCTGAAATCTGTGTAATTGTAAATCCATCAAAAGCATCAGGCAAGTCGGCAAAGAAAATCTGTTGTTTGATTACTTTATAGTTGTATTTCCCTTTGGTTACACCATAAAGAATAGACAGGAATGGAACAGCGGCTAAGCCCAACCCAATTTGGCTAATGAATTTTCTGCGTGAGGCTAAAAAATCAGTGTCTGAGTCATAATTAGAAAAATAGTTAATCGAGCCAGAGCCAATTCTAAAAATATCCTCACCCAATAACACTAAAGAAAGTATCATTTTAGGGACATAAACTACTAGCAATAAACCCATAGTCAACATAGTATTCTTTGTCTGACCAACCGATCGGTCAAATTGCATAAAGGAGTAAACAAGGAAAAACAATAGAACTACACTGATTATTTGGTATGATACAAGCATCCACTTTATCTTTACTAAAGTACGTAAAGCTTGGTAGGCATAAACATCAACAATCAATAATAACAAACAAATAACAACAATTCGGAAAAGCATATTAAAAAATTTACACAAAATAACGAATAATTGCTCCGTTTTGTACAAATATTAATTAAAAATTAACTTCAAAAGTAAACTTTAGATTACGATTGTTTAATTTTACGGTTTATTTATATTATTAAACTATGTCAACTCAAAAACGTCTGTTTCTACTTGATGCCTATGCATTAATTTTTAGAGGGTATTATGCCTTTATCAAAAATCCAAGAATTAATTCAAAAGGATTAGACACCTCTGCCATTATGGGATTTATGAATTCGTTAATGGACGTTATAAAACGAGAAAAACCTGACCACTTAGCCGTAGCCTTTGACAATGGGGGAAGCAATTTGAGAAATGAACTATACCCTGCTTACAAAGAACATCGTGATGCTACACCAGAAGCAATTAAAATAGCCGTACCTTATATTCAAGAATTGTTACAGGCCATGCATATTCCAATTATTGAAGTCCGAGGTTATGAAGCTGATGATTTAATAGGAACTATTGCAAAGCAAGCTGAAAAACAAAATTACAAAGTCTTCATGGTTACCCCAGACAAAGATTTCGCGCAATTAGTTTCAGAAAACATCTTTATGTACAAGCCCGCAAGAATGGGAAATGGTATTGAAATTTGGGGAGTACCTGAAGTCCTTGAAAAATTTGAAATTGAACACCCTGATCAAGTAATTGACTTTCTAGGGATGATGGGCGATGCAGCTGATAACATTCCGGGATTACCTGGTGTTGGCGAAGTCACTGCTAAAAAATTATTAAAAGAATTCGGATCAATGGAAAACCTATTAGCTAATACTGACAAGCTAAAAGGAAAAATGAAAGAAAATATTGAAGCCAATAAAGAAAAAGGAATATTATCCAAAACGTTGGCAAGGATTCTACTGGATTGTCCCGTTGTTTTTAACGAAACCGATTATGAATTATCAACACCAGACGTAGATAAAACTGATGCATTATTCAATGAATTGGAATTTAGACGAATGGCCGAACAATTTGATGCAATCTTTAAAAAAGGAGGAACTCCAACTCAAGTAAACCCAATTGATGAAGCCAAATTATACAAAAAACCACAGCCAAAAAACGAAGAACAATTTGACCTTTTTGGCAGTACTCTTCCTGATGAAACTTCGGATGAAACCAGACATCAATATTATAGTTCTCTGGAAAATACTGAGCATTTTTACCAACTTGTTTCAGGTGATTTAGGGATTAAGTTATTGATTCAAAATCTACAAAAACAACAAGCCGTTTGTTTTGATACCGAAACAACTAGTTTGGATGCATTAAATGCCGCCTTGGTTGGAATCGCATTTTCATATGAAAAAGGAAAAGGATTCTATGTCCCGTTTCCTGAAAAAAATGAGGAAGCATTTGAGCTAATTAAAAAATTTATGCCTTTTTTCGAAAATGAATCTATTGAAAAAATAGGTCAGAATTTAAAATATGACCTAAAGGTATTGTCAAATTATGGGGTAGTTGTGAAAGGAAAATTATTTGATACAATGATTGCTCACTACCTGATTAATCCTGATATGCGGCATAATATGGACATTTTATCGGAAACGTATTTAAAATATTCGCCTAAATCAATAGAAACGCTCATTGGCAAAAAAGGAAAGAATCAAAAATCCATGCGAGACGTTGAATGGGAAGAAATAAAAGAATATGCGGTTGAAGATGCAGATGTAACGTTACAACTGTCAGAAATTTTTTCAGAAGAACTTGACAAAACCGAAACAAAAAAACTCTTTGAAGAAATTGAGATTCCATTAGTCCCAGTATTAGCTGCTATGGAACGCGAGGGCATACGTGTGGACAGTGCCTTTTTAAAATCATTATCCTCTGAATTAAACGAAGATATAAAATCGTTAGAGGCCACTATTTACGAAATTGCAGGAGAAAAATTTAACCTCGCTTCTCCGAAACAACTTGGTGATATATTATTCGATAAATTGAAAATTGGAGGAGCCAAACAAAAAAAGACAAAAACTGGACAATATGCAACTGGTGAGGAAATTTTAAGTTATTTAGTCACTGAACACCCCATAGTGAAAGCAATACTTGATTGGCGACAATTAGTAAAATTACAAAACACCTATGTAGAAGCTTTGCCTAATCAAATTGACAAAACTACACAACGCATTCATACTGATTATATGCAAACGGTTGCTGCAACTGGACGATTAAGTTCGAATAATCCAAACTTACAGAACATTCCAATTCGAACAGAAAGGGGACGTCAAATAAGAAAAGCATTTGTTGCAAAAGATGAAAACTACCTCCTAGTTTCTGCCGATTATTCACAAATAGAATTGCGAATTATTGCTGCTTTAAGCGGAGAAGAAACGATGATAAAAGCATTTCAAAATAACGAAGACATTCACAAATCGACCGCTTCAAAAGTTTTTAATGTAGCCTTAGATGAAGTAACACGCGAACAAAGAAGTCACGCAAAAACTATAAATTTCGGAATAATATATGGTGTTTCAGCCTTTGGATTAAGCAATCAAACATCCCTCTCAAGATCAGAAAGTGCCTCTTTAATTGAAGCCTATTATAAAACTTATCCAAAGTTAAAAACCTATATTCAAGAGCAAATTGATGGTGCAAGAGACCATGGATATGTTCAAACTATTTTAGGAAGACGCAGGTACCTAAAAGATATTAATTCGGCAAATGCAGTCGTAAGAAATGCGTCAGAACGAAATGCGGTTAATGCACCTATTCAAGGAAGCGCAGCCGATATTATCAAAATCGCAATGATTAATATCCATAAAAAATTGGTGGAAGGAAATTGGAAAAGTAAAATGCTCTTGCAAGTTCATGACGAATTGGTCTTTGACGTACACCTATCAGAAATTGACACATTAAAACCTATGATAAAACACGAAATGGAACATGCTTTTGCATTAGATGTTCCGCTTGTGGTCGAGATTGGATCAGGCAAAAATTGGTTAGATGCTCATTAAAAAAGAGTGTTTTAAGAACCCCTAATTTTACTTTGCTTTTCTTGTGGATTCTCTTTCTCTTAATTCAGTTTTAATTACAGTAGTCTTATAAGGAAGGTTTTCTGCTTTACTTTCAAGTCGTTCAATGAGTAATTTTGCAGCTGCCTCTCCTATTTCTGGGCCATGCTGGCTAACGGTTGACAAACTTGGCGATAACCTCCTTGAGGCTAATATGCCGTCTGCAAACCCAATAATGGATAAATTTTCTGGGATTTTAAATCCAAGCTTGAGTCCAATTCTTAATGCTGCAACAGAATCGGTTTCGTCCAAGGCGAAAATTCCATCAATAGTGTTGTTTTCAAAAACACTTTCTATTTTATCTTTTAGTTCATCTTCAGAATCCGTTCGGACAATTAAATTTTGATTAACCGAAATGTTATTGTCTTCCAATGCTTTAATATATCCTTCAAACCTTAATTTTCCAACACTTAAATTATCAATTGAAGAAAACAAAGCGACGTTACTGCACCCTAAATTAATTAAATGCTGTGTTGCATTTCTTGCAGAGTCAAAATCGTCAACGGTTACTTTATCACAATCCACCTCGTCAGCTATTCTATCGAACATAACAATGGGGGTTCCGTCAGTAATAATTTCTTTGAAGTGATTGTAGTTTTGGAGTTTTTGGGCTTCTTCAGAAACCGATAAAATAAATCCGTCAATGGTTCCATTACTTAACATGTCTAAGGTGTGGATTTCTTTGGCCAATGATTCATTTGAGATACAAGTGATTACATTATATCCTTTCTCATCTGCCACTTTTTCAATTCCGCTAAATACTTTGGCAAAAAATGAATTTAAAATATTGGGAATAATTACTCCAATAGTTTTGGTCTTTCGGTTTTTTAAATTCAATCCGATGACATTGGGTTTGTAATTTTTTAATTTGGCATATTCCTGAATTTTACTTTTGGTAGGAATACTAATTTCTGGACTATTATTAAGTGCTTTTGAAACTGTAGAAACAGAAACATGAAGTTCTTTTGCGATTTGCTTTAGTGTAGCTTTTGATTTCATAATGCAACAAATTGAAGCGTAAAAATAAGAAAAACTCCAGTTATAATTGCTTTTTTTAGAAAAAGGTTTGCCTTTTTAATAGAAAAAAAAGACATCTAAAAAAACACTCCAATTTCGAATCGATCAAAAAGGGTGAAAAATAGTAAATTTAGCATCTAAAATTTTAATTGATTTTCCATCTATTAGATTAATTTCTAATAAATTAACCAATAAATATCAGGCAATTAAAATAATCTTATTCAGGTATTTGTATTTAAAATAAAATAATGTACTTTTGCAACCCCTTTTTATTGGGGATGGAATGTTTAATTAAAAATATATTATGGACGCATTAAGCTACAAGACACAATCAGCAAGCAAAGCCACCGTTTCAAAGGAATGGGTCATTGTTGATGCCGATGGTCATAACTTAGGTCGTCTTGCTTCTAAAGTCGCAATG
This sequence comes from Flavobacterium sp., assembly GCA_044231345.1. Classification (GTDB taxonomy): domain Bacteria; phylum Bacteroidota; class Bacteroidia; order Flavobacteriales; family Flavobacteriaceae; genus Flavobacterium. Next base: position 454 of record JBIHZQ010000095.1, on the reverse strand, counting down.
ATTTTGAGAGGTAAGTACAAACCAAGTTATACACCACACGTCGACTGTGGAGATAACGTGATTGTTATCAACGCAGAAAAAATTAACCTTACAGGTACTAAAATGGATGACAAAATTTACATGCGTCATACAGGGTATCCAGGAGGACAAAGAACTTTAACTGCTAAAGTATTACAGGCAAAAAATCCTGCAGCATTAGTAGAAAAAGCTGTTAAAGGAATGCTACCTAAAAACAAATTAGGAGCAGAACTTTTCAGAAACTTAAATGTAAATGTAGGTTCAGAGCACAAACAAGGAGCTCAAAAACCTAAAACCGTTAACCTAAACGATCTTAAGTAATGGGAGTTATTCACAAAATCGGTAGAAGAAAAACCGCTGTTGCACGTGTTTATGTTTCAGAAGGAACAGGTAAAATCACTGTAAACAAAAAAGAATTTGCAACGTACTTCCCAAC
>JBIHZQ010000001.1:0-51558 GCA_044231345.1 Flavobacterium sp. | reverse complement strand
TTGGCATTGCCATTTCATTCAAAAATTTGAAGACGAATGTCGAATGGAATTTGAAAATATAAATCGAGCATTTGATGAGTTACAAAAACCTAGAAATGAAAAATTAATAAAAGCTTGGCAGGTGGGAAAGACGGGCATCCCAATTGTTGATGCATGCATGCGATGTGTAGTTGCTACGGGTTATCTTAATTTTAGAATGCGGGCAATGGTGGTTTCTTTTTTTACGTTTAATTTATGGCAAGACTGGCGAGAATTACATTTTTTAGCCCGGCAATTCTTGGATTACGAACCAGGAATACATTATCCACAATTACAAATGCAATCGGGAACAACAGGTATAAATACGATTAGAATTTACAACCCTATTAAAAATTCTGAAGAGCACGATAGTGAGGCACATTTTATTAAAAAATGGATTCCAGAACTGGTAAATGTTCCGATAGAATTAGTGCATGAACCATGGAAAATGAATGATCTCGAGCAACAATTTTATTCATGTCAAATGGGCGTCGATTACCCATTACCTATTGTAAATGTTGATGAAACTCGAAAAAAAGCTAGTGATATTGTTTGGGGTTTTAAGAACAAAAAAGAGGTAAAAACTGAAGGAGTCCGAATAGTAAAAAAACATGTAAATTCTAAATTAAAATCAGTAATCGACAAAAAACAATGATCGTATTTTTAAAAGCAAAATGGGAAAATATTATTATGGTTAATTATGAAATTGATCCTAAAATACTGCAACCGTTTCTACCGAGTGGAGTTTTTTTAGACTTATATAATGGAAAGGCATACATAAGTTTGGTTGGATTTATTTTTAAAAAAACAAAATTATTTAGGATTCCGATTCCATGGTTTGGTTCCTTTGAAGAGATTAATCTTAGATTTTATGTGGTAAGAAAAGAGGGGAATAAAATGAAGCGTGGAGTGGTTTTTATCAACGAAACAATTCCGTATAAAGTCGTTGCTTGGATGGCAAATAAATTATACAATGAACACTATACTGTTGTTAAAACGAAACATAAATTAAACACAAAATTAGACACAAAATCAGTAAATTTTGAATGGTTATTAAATAAAAAATGGAATAGCATATACGTAGAATCTGAGTCAAATTCGACCGCTACAAAAAAAGGAAGTTTAGAAAATTTTATTTTTGAACATTATTACGGATACACCAAATTGAATCAATTTGAAACTGAGGAATACCAATTAAATCATCCAAGTTGGGAAACCTATAATGTTGTCGATTATAATATAAATTGTGATTTTAAAGCGATGTATGGCGACAGATTTTCAATTTTAAATGAAACCTCACCAACGGCTGTTTTTATTGCAAAAGGGTCTGATGTTGAAATATACTGGAAACGAACAAAAATTAAGAATTAAGATGAAAGGTGTAAAAAAACAACATTTACCTACTAAAACTTGTATAGTTTGTCAACGTCCATTTTCTTGGAGAAAAAAGTGGGAAAAAGTTTGGGATGAAGTAAAGTTTTGTAGTGACAAATGCAGAATTAACAAATAGAATACGGGGTTAGATAAAAAGGAAAATTAATTATTTAAAATACTACTATCAAATGTCCAAAACCTTACGGTTACTTCTCGGTGATCAACTCAACAGCAATCATTCTTGGTTTCAAACAGTGGATGATTCAGTGACCTATCTAATGATGGAAGTTCGCACAGAAACAGATTATGCCAAGCATCATATTCAGAAAGTGGTAGGAATATTTTCTGCGATGCACTCTTTTTGTGATGAATTGCGTGCGGCCAAACATCAAGTTGTATACATTTATTTAAACGAAGCTACTAATTTACAATCCTTTGAAAAAAACATACAAGCATTGGTGCAGCAAAATGATTTTACGCATTTCGAATACCAATATCCTGATGAATACCGCTTAGATGAAGTACTAAAAATGGTAGAAAAACAGTTGTCAATTCCAACTTCAGTAGTGGATTCAGAGCATTTTTTTACCACTCGAAATGAATTAGGTGTTTTTTTTGAAGGAAAAAAAACCTTTTTATTAGAGAGTTTTTATCGCGCTATGAGAAGGAAACACATGATATTAATGGATGGAGATGTCCCTCTAACTGGCCAATGGAATTACGATGGTGATAACCGAAAAAAAATTCCAAAAGACCACTTTCCAACTTCTCCATTAGTATTCAATAATGACGTTTCTGAAATTTATTCCTCAATTGTTTCTACCGATATTAAAACTATCGGTACCATTGATGTTGAGAATTTCATTTGGCCCATCAATCGAGCGCAATCATTACAATTATTAGATTTTTTTGTTGCCGAATGTTTGCCTTTATTTGGAAGTTATCAAGACGCAATGATGCCAAATCAATGGTCATTGTATCATTCTAGAATATCTTTTTCGCTGAACATTAAATTAATTTCTCCCCGAGAAGTCATCGATAAGGCAATAGAGGCATGGACCACTCGACCTGGCGAAATTGAATTCAATCAATTGGAGGGTTTTGTCCGACAAATAATTGGGTGGCGTGAATACATGAGAGGAATATATTGGTTGAAAATGCCAGAGTATGCTACCTTAAATTATTTCAATAATCAAGAACAATTACCGTCTTGGTTTTGGACGGGGGACACCAAAATGAATTGCTTGAAAGATGCCATTACGCAATCTCTTGACTATGCTTATGCACATCATATTCAACGATTAATGATTACTGGAAATTTTTTGCTTTTGGCAGGAATTCATCCCGACGAAATTGATGCTTGGTATCTTGGAATTTATATCGATGCCTTTGAATGGGTTGAGATTACTAATACAAGAGGCATGAGTCAATTTGCAGATGGTGGAATTGTTGGTACAAAACCGTATGTGAGTTCTGCTGCATATATTGATAAAATGAGCCATTATTGCGGAAGTTGCTATTATAAAAAATCAGTAAAAACAGGAGATAAAGCCTGTCCGTTTAATAGTTTGTATTGGAATTTTTATGACAGGAATGAAGATAAATTAGGTTCAAATCCAAGAATTGGAATGATGTATAATGTATGGCGAAAAATGAAGCCTTCAGACAAAACATCGCTACTAGAACAGGCCGATTATTATTTAAAAAACATTAATGAGTTATGAAAACTTCAATAGTTTGGTTTAAAACAGATTTGCGATTGCATGACAATGAAACATTGGTCAAAGCTATTGCCCAAAGTGATTCACTATTGCCTATTTATTGTTTTGATGAATCCCAATTTGTAACGAACGAATTTGGTTTCAAAAAAACAGGAAGTATACGCGCCCAGTTTTTGTTGGATTCGGTACTTGATTTAGATAAAAACCTCAGAGCCATTGGTTCTAGGTTATTATTATTAAAGGGAAAACCTGAAATCGAGATTCCAAAAATTGTACAACAATATAAGGTTACTAAAGTTTTTGCAAAACGAGAAGTTTCTTATGAAGAGAAAAATACTGAAAAAGCTGTTCAAATGGCCTTGTTTAAATTAAAGTGCGAATTTGAAACTTTTAGTACGAGCACGTTATATCATGCAGAAGACCTACCGTTTTCTATAAAGGATATACCAGATGTGTTTAGTTCCTTCAGAAAAAAAACGGAGAAGGACGCCAAGATTCGTAAAGTTTTTGAGTCGCCAATTTCAATTGAAACCCCCGATATTAAATTCAATGACTTACCCACATTGGAGGAGTTAGGACTAGAATATTGTTCGATTGACTTGAGAGCTGCAATTAATTTCAAAGGAGGAGAATCGGTTGCGATTAATCGGTTAAATTATTATTTATTCGAATCAAAATGCATCTCTGTTTATAAGGAAACTCGGAACGGTTTACTAGGAGCTGATTATTCATCAAAATTTTCGGCATGGTTGGCATTAGGTTCAATTTCGCCAAGGTTTATCTACCATGAATTAATAAAATATGAGCAACAATATGGTGCTAATGAATCGACTTATTGGTTGGTATTCGAATTACTATGGCGTGATTATTTTAGGTTTATGATGAAAAAATATAATGAAAAATTCTTTCAACTGGCTGGAATTCAAAATAAAGGAATTCCAGTAAATAAACACAATAGCCACCAACTTCAAGAATGGATAAATGGAAAAACAGGAATTGATTTTGTAGATGCTAATATGATAGAACTTCAACTTACGGGTTTTATGAGTAATCGAGGTCGCCAAAATGTTGCTAGCTATCTTTGTAATGATTTAAAATTGGATTGGCGGTATGGAGCAGCTTATTTTGAACAGCAACTAATTGATTATGATGTTTGTAGCAATTGGGGAAACTGGGCTTATTTGGCAGGGGTAGGGAATGATCCAAGAGGAAACCGTTATTTCAATATTGAAAAACAAGCTAATGATTATGATAAAAATAAAAAGTACAGGAATTTATGGTTAAAATCATAAAAAATATTATGAAACTCTGATTATATTTGCATGATTAATAAAGTAAAATGAACAAAATTTTCAATTCTACTGAAACCGCTTTTTCTTTAAAAAGCGACAAAGAACTAAACAGAGCCTATTTACTTTTCAAAATGATTGCCTGCCAACCCTTGGTTAAAATTGGTACAGCAATTACGACTTTTGCGTTGAAGGCACATTTACCTGTTGATCCCATAATTCGTGCCACGGTTTTTGATCATTTTTGTGGTGGGATAAATGAAATAGATTGTCTTTCCGTTGTAGATAAAATGTACACTAAGGGTGTTTCTTCAGTTTTGGATTATTCTGTGGAAGGTAAGGAAGATGAAGCCCAATTTGATTCGGCTTTAAAAATGACCTTGAAAACACTTGAATTTGCAGAAGAACGCGAGGCAATCCCTTTTGCGGTTTTTAAACCAACCGCGCTAGGTCGATTAGATTTATATACCAAAGTTGGAACAAATCAATCCCTCTCTGAAGAAGAACAGTCAGAATGGAATAGGGTTAAAGAGCGTTTTCAAATTATTTGCGAAACTGCTCATAGAAAAGATGTTGCATTATTAATTGATGCCGAAGAAAGTTGGATGCAAGACGCCGCAGACGAATTGGTAGAAGAGATGATGCGACAATTCAATAAAGAAAAAGTAATTGTATTCAATACCCTACAACTCTATCGATGGGATAGAATGGAGTATCTAAAAGCGTTACATGAAAGAGCAAAAAGCGAAGGTTTTTTTATCGGTATGAAATTGGTACGTGGTGCTTATATGGAAAAAGAGCATAAAAGAGCAGAGGAGAACGGTTATCCTACACCAATTTGTTCATCAAAACAAGCCACCGACGACAATTATAATGCAGCAATTGATTACATGATGCAGCACCTGGACAAAATGGCTATTTTTGCGGGTACGCATAATGAAGAAAGTTCCTACAAATTAATGGACCTTATAAAATCAAGCTCAATAGAAATAAAAGATTCGCGTATTTGGTTTGCGCAATTGTATGGAATGAGTGATAACATAAGCTACAATCTTGCCTTCCATGGTTATAATGTTGCTAAGTATTTGCCTTTTGGTCCCGTTCGTGAGGTAATGCCTTATCTAATTAGACGAGCGGAAGAAAACACTTCAGTAGCAGGTCAAACCAGTCGTGAATTGACACTTCTAAAGACAGAACGGGAACGAAGAAGAACATCTAGAAAATAAAGTAAAAAAGCGAAACTAAAATTAATTTCAGTTTCGCTTTAACTAGCTTTGTTCGTTTCTTTTAATAATCAATGTTTGATGAATCGAATTGCTGGAACCGAATTTGCTTCTGTTTTCAAATAATAAGTTCCAGAGGACAACTGTTTTATATTCACACTTTCTAGAGCTGAATTTATCACTCCGTTTGAAACTTCACGTCCCATTTGATCAATAATTTTATAATTTATTCCAGTCCAATTTAATTTTGAGTTAATCATAATGTTATCACTTGCAGGATTAGGTGCAATATAAATTGAATTTATTGCAGAAAAATCAGCCACTGCTAAAGGGAGATAGGTATACGTTATCCGATTTGAATTATCCCAAGCTAATGTAGCAATATTCCAGTCTTGAATCACAATTTGATATACTGTACCATCGGGATTATTAGTAAAACTGGAGAGTGAATCATTAATCCACAAACTAGAAAGTACATCCCAATCTTGACTTAGACTCAAAATTAGATAATCATTAGCATCATAGGTTAACGTTTCTTTTTGGCTATTTTGCCAATTCCCGGCGACCCAATTTTCAGAGATAAGAAAACTTAATTTATTCGTTGGTGTATAATTATAAATGGTTCTCGTTACATTATTCCATGTCCCTAATCCGATGTCCCAAGATTGTGAAATGGTTTGGCTGATCTCGCCAATGAGGTTATTGGTATAAAAATTTTGAGTTGAATTTACCCAAACTAGCGTTGAGTTATTCCACAGTTCATTCAGACTGTAGGTTAAAAACGAACTACTGTCATAGGTATTTGTTTGTCTTACTGCGTTCTGCCATGCTGATACAACCCAAATTTCAGTAACGAAATTAATTACTTTATTTGATGAATTATACGTGTAAGTGGTTTTCTGAGAGTTTACCCAACTAGACGAACCAGTATCCCAAACTTGAGTAACAACCATATTTAATGTTCCATTAGGGTTGTTGTTGTAGTTTGATTTTACGGCATTAATCCAATTAGTAGTATTGGTATCCCATATTTCAAACAGCGTATCAGTTAAGTAATTACTGCTATTGTAAGTGTTGGTTTGTTTCGCTTGGTTGTCCCACAAAGCCACGTTCCAGGTTTCTGTTAAAATAGTTTGTACATTTTGACCCTTAATTGAGCTACTCCAAAGAGTCAATAGAAAAAATAGTGAAAGCAACGTTCCACTTTTTCTTTTACATAAGTTAGTTGGTGTTTTCATTTGTTTATTTTTTTAAGTTCGTGTTTTTCATTTGCTTACCGCAATAACATTCCGAATCGACCTTGAGTCAAAACTTTTAAAATGATAACCTTTCACGAAGAAACTATCCTCACCAACAAAGGTAAAAAAACCAATATTTTTTATATTAAATACCTGATAATCAGTTGTTAAATCGTTTTTTTTGATAACTTTGTTGTATTATATAATAAAAATAGGACAAACTGTTTTTTTATTTTGCCAACGACATCGTTGCTTTTTAGAAAATGAAAAAAGGTCTTTTTACATTAAATTATCAGAAACCAATTGGAAATAAATAAAAATTTATTAGTTTTACAGAGAAGTCATAAAATTGATTTTAACAACTATTTTTATGAATAATAAAAGAATAATATTATTAATCACCTTGTTAATTAGTTTTGTTGGTCAATCGCAACAACGAACTATTTTTGACATTGCTAGAAACGGAACTTTAGAAGAGGTTACGCTACTTTATAATTCAACTCCAGAATTGATTAATACAGTAAACGAACGTAATTCAAGTCCTTTATTGTTAGCCTGTTACAAAGGAAATGCAGAAGTAGCCCTTTTTTTACTAGAAAGAGTTAAGGATATTAACAGTAACCCGGGAATGGGTTCACCATTAATGGCTGCCGTCATGTCCGGAGATATGGTAATTGTTCAAAAATTAATACAAAAAAATGCAGATTTGAACCAAGTTGATACCCAAGGTAAAACGGCATTGCTGTATGCTACTTTTTTTAATAAAACAGAAATTGCAAAAGCCCTAATTTCAGCAGGAGCAAATAAAAATAGTGTAGGAAATGATGGTAAAACTGCCCTTGATTATGCTACATTTAATAAAAACACCGAATTAATAATACTTTTAAATTAATTATAATAACATCTTAACTATTACAACATGAAAAAAAATTACCTAATTATTGCATTAACATTAATATTATCTGTTTCATTTGCTCAAACAAAAACCTCTGGATTAGTAACACTTGGAGGTTCTGTAAAAGTAAAAATTGATAAAAACTCAACAAATTCGACCATTACAATGACACTTGTTGGCCCCTCGGATCGATGGTTTGCTATTGGATTGGATGCTTCAAGTATGACTGCGGGTACTGATTGTATTTATTACACAACTACTTTTTTTGATGGTAAATTAAATGGTTTTTCTGCTCCTTCTCCTGATTCTATAAACAATTGGACAATTGTAAGTAATACACCTACATCAGGCCTTATAACTATTGTTGCAACACGTGCTTTTTTTACAGGAGATACTAATGACTATACGTTTGAATATCTACCCAATTCATTAAATGTTATTTATGCCTACGGTGCCTCTGCTTCAACTACAATTAGTCAGCATTCTGGTTCAACACGCGGATCGACGACACTTAATTTTACAGCACTTGATGCGACTGAGTTCGAATCATTAAAATCGATTTCAATTTCGCCAAATCCTTCTACTGGGCTGTTTACAATTTCAAAAAATAATACGCTACCAATTTCTAAAATAAAAGTTTTTGATACTAATGCAAAGCTGATAAAAGAATTTGATTTTGATGCCGTAAATCAAGAGACTACAATTGATATTTCAGAACTTTCAAAGGGAATATATTTCTTGGAAATTTCTAATGATACGGATAAAGAAGTTAGAAAAATAGGTTTAAACTAGATAATTGTGAATAAAAAACTACTGCTAGTAAGCGGGATATTTGTCTTTTTGATTTTAGGGTATTTCACCTATCAATATCTAATGTTTGGTGGTGGTAGAGTAGTATCGGAGGAGGAACCGGTTTATCAAGTTTTATCCAATGAAATCAAAGCAGATTTTAGTAGAAATTTACAAGAAGCTAACTTAAAATATTTAAACAAACCGATTACTGTTTTCGGTGAAGTAACTTCAATAAATCAAAATGAAATTATTATTGATTCTTCTATTATTTGTAGCTTTACTTTAATAGATTCTTCTGTGAAAATAAATGAAAAATTGTTAGTAAAAGGAAGGGTAATTGGCTATGATGAACTATTCGGAGAAATTAAATTAGATCAATGTAATCAACAAAAATAAAATGAAATTAAAAATACATTTATTACTGGCTTACCTACTGTTTTTTTCTACGGTGGCAACATCTCAAGAAGATTTATTAAGTCAGTTAGATTCGGTTAAAACAAATCAGAAAGAAGTTGTTTCCGCTGCCTTTAAAGGGTTGCAAATTTGTAACATTCAATCGACAAAATTACCTTCGAAAGGAGAATGGTATGTCTTAATTTCACATCGTTTTGGAGATTTAACAGAGGGAATTAATAATTTTTTTGGATTAGACAATGCTTACACTAAAATAGGAGCAATATATGGCGCCACAGATTGGTTTTCAATTGGTTTTTCGAGACATACATATCAAAAAAATTATGAATTTGCATTGAAGTATAGAATTGCACAGCAGGAAACAAATGGTTTTCCAATGACTATTGCATTTTATCATACAGCAGAAATTAATACGGCTCTAGAAAAAGACTTGTACCCATCGTTACGTTTTGAAAACAGACTGTCTTACTCGAATCAGCTTCTAATTTCAAGAAAATTTTCAGATGAATTTTCCTTACAATTAACACCAATGTACATTCACAAAAACTTATTTGATTTATATCCAAATACTGAAAATAAAAATCAATTTGTAATTGCATCTGGTGGAAGATATAAATTATCAAAACGATTGAGTTTTAATTTAGAATATGCTGCTAGAATTAATGAAAAAGACAATCAATATTATCACAATGCCTTAACAGCTGGTTTCGATTTAGAAACTGGCGGACATGTTTTTCAATTAGTTTTCTCGAATGCTCAGCAAATGAATGATATTGCAGTATTTACTAATGCGACAGGAAATTGGGATGGTGGTAGTGTTTACTTTGGTTTTAATATGTACCGTGTTTTTTAATTTTATAAATTATGAAAAATCTAATTGTAGTAATAATGTTATTTTTTATCAGTTTGATGGTAATAATTTCATGTGAATCAAATACGTATAGTGAATTGGAATTACTATCAGAAAACCCAACATATGTTGCAAATATTAAACCGTTAATTACAGAAAATTGTATAAGTTGTCATGCAAACGGTCAGCAGTATCCTAATCTTGAAACCTATGCAGAAGTAAAAGACGCTTGCCTGATTGGCAATGTAATTTGTAGGATAGATACTCAAAGTTGTGGTTCAGTAATGCCACAAAGTGGAAAGATGCCCCAATCAAAAATAAATAGTATTAAATTATGGATTTCTCAAGGATGTCTTAACCAATAATTAAACATGAAAAAATATATTGCAATTTGTTTATTTGTTGTGACAAGTTTTTCGGCTTATGCTCAAAAGGTAATTACAAGAACTGGGGAAATAAAATTTGAAGCTTCAGTTCCAGCGTTTGAAGAAATTGCTGCAAAAAACAATACGGTCTCTTGTATTTTTGATTTAACTAAGGGAGAATTAGTTTCGTTAGCATTAGTCAAAGCATTTCGATTTAAAATACCTTTAATGGAGGAGCATTTTAATGAAAACTATATGGAGTCTACTAAATATCCAAAAGCTACTTTTAAGGGGGTTGTTAAGGATTTTGACGCTTCTAAATTGACCACTAAAAAATCAGCTTATGATCTTGATGGTGAACTTACCATTCATGGAGTAACTAAAAAAATAAAAACAAAAATTATCGTTTCTAAAATTTCAGAAAAAATAGAAGTTTCCAGTCTATTTTATATTATCCCCCAAGATTATTCCGTCGAAATACCTTCCATTGTAAAAAATAAAATTTCTGAAAAAGTGAAGATTATTTTGAATTTTATTTTAGAATCAAAATAAAAAAAAACTCCTTAATTTCTTAAGGAGTTTTTTGTGGGCGATGAGGGGTTCGAACCCCCGACCCCCTCGGTGTAAACGAGGTGCTCTGAACCAGCTGAGCTAATCGCCCTGAATTGGGTTGCAAATATACATTAAGAATCGGTATTTACAAGTTATTTTAAGAAAAACTATCGCTTTGAAATATTTTTTAAAACAACTTTATTTGAATAATTGATTAATTCCAAAGTAATTAGCTGATTTTTAGTTGTTTTCCCCTCAACTCTATAAATTTTTCCAGATTCAAAATTAACATTACTATTATCAAAATCTACATCTCCGTAGTTTAAAGTAGTATTAATATCAACCGTATCGATCCATTTTTCGGACAGAATCATTGATGCATTTTTAGAATAATGAAATGGCTTGTTCCTTAAATCATTTAAAACTCTTGAATTTGGAAAGTAATTACACCGGGTATCTTTGCCGCTCAATACCATTGCTACAAAAAATAAACCGATAATAAATCCAACTAAATAGTAGGCTAAACGTTGATAAAATTTCATTATTTTTTTTACAAAGATAGGCTAAAGTAAAATTAAAATACAATTAAATTAATATCGCTGAATGGAACATTAAACCATTCACCAATTGTGTTATTAGTTACAATTCCGTGATATAAATATACTCCATGACGAAGACCAGCGTCACATCGGATTGCATTTTCAATGCCGCCATCATCTCCTATTTGAAGAAGGTAAGGAGTAAGTATGTTACTGATAGAAAGTGATGCAGTTTTTGAATATCGAGAGGGGATATTTGGAACACAATAATGGATTACATCATTTTTTATGAAAGTTGGTTTTTCATGAGTAGTCACTTCCGAGGTTTCAAAACAACCTCCAGTATCGATACTGACATCTACAATTACGGCTCCTTTTTTCATGTATTCAACCATTGTCTCAGTAACTACAACAGGACTTCTATCTTTGCCTTTCATTGCTCCAATAGCCACATCACAACGCCGCAATGCCTTTAATAATGCTTTGGGTTGAATAGTTGAGGTAAAAATCCGATGATTTAGATTGTTTTGTAAACGACGTAGTTTCGTAATTGAATTATCAAATACTTTAACATTGGAACCCAAACCTAAGGCAGTTCTCGCAGCAAATTCGGCAACTGTTCCTGCACCAAGTATGACTACTTCTGTTGGAGGGACACCAGTAATATTTCCAAATAGCAATCCTTTACCTATTTGATTATTAATCATTAATTCTGCCGAAATTAGTATTGAGGCCGTTCCGGCTATTTCACTCAGTGATTTTACTGCAGGATAGGAGCCGTCTTCATCTTTTATATATTCGAAGGCTAAAGCAGTAATTTTCTTTTTTGCAAGAGCTTCGAAATATTCTTTTGTTCTTGTTTTCAGTTGAATAGCTGAAATTACAATCGTTTGATTTCCTACTAATTCTATTTCATTTAGCGATAACGGCTCCACTTTTAATAACATTGGGCAACTCATCACTTTTTTAGTATCTGCGGTTATTTCAGCACCTGCGTCGCTATATTCTTTGTCAGAATAGCTAGAACTAAGTCCCGCACCAGATTCAATCATAATTCGATGACCATGTGATGTTAATGAATTTACTGCGTCTGGGGTTAAGCAAATTCGACGTTCTTGGTAGCTTGTTTCTTTTGGAATACCAATAAATAAGGCACTTTTATGCTTAGCAATTTCAAGTTTTTCTTCCTGAGGAATCAACTGTTGTTTGGTAAAAGGAGTAAGTGCCATCTTATGTTTAGATTTTTATTGGCACAATTTATGAATTTTTTTAATAAAAAATACGTTCTATCGTTAATCGGTATTTTTTATATACTGCATTCCTCTTTGTTATTCTGATAATTTTAGTATAATACGTCTTCTTTGGTCCTCTAAAACTTCAATAGAAATAACAGCATGGTTTTTTGGAATTAAATCACTAATTAGGTTTGGCCATTCAATAAAGCATTGATTTCCAGAATAGAGGTAATCCTCAATGCCCATGTCAAATGCTTCAATTTGATTTTTTAATCGGTACAAATCAAAATGATAAATTGTTTTATTTTCACTGGTTTGGTATTCATTAACTAAAGAAAAAGTTGGACTACTTATGGTGTCTATTACTCCCAATTCGGCTACAATATGTTTGATTAATGTAGTTTTTCCAGCACCCATTTTCCCGTCAAATACTATGATTTTGGGAAGTTTTTGTTGTGCTATTTTTTTAGCATTATCTTGGATTTCATCAACTGAAAAAATAAGTTCCATATTACAAGTCTCGTATTTATTTTACTATTTTGGATTGAAAATTAAAAACGGCACAATCATTTCTTCTAGCGAAATACCTCCGTGTTGGTAGGTGTTTCGATAATAACTAACGTAATGATTGTAGTTGTTAACATAGGCCAAAAATAATTCATTCTTAGCAAATATATAGGAGCTGCTCATATTTATTGAAGGTAATCCAATTTTTTTAGGGTCTTTAACGGAATATACATCTTTGTCCTCGTAACTAAGACTGCGCCCTGTTTTGTATCTTAAATTTAAACTGGTGTTTTTATCGCCAATCACTTTTGATGGATTTTTTACGTTGATAGTTCCATGATCGGTTGTTAAAATCAATTTAAAGCCCATTTTTTGAGCTTGTTGAATAATTTCTAATAAAGGAGAATTTTTAAACCAACTCAGGGTTAAAGAGCGATATGCTTTATCATCAGAAGCTAATTCTTTAACCACATCCATCTCGGTTTTTGCATGAGAGAGCATGTCGACAAAATTATAAACAACAGTTACTAAATCATTGTTTTTTAGTGTTTTGAAACTTTCAACTAGTTTTTTCCCTGAATTGATATTGGTAATTTTAAAATAATCGTGTTTAATGTTTAGTCCTAATCGTTTTAAGTGAGCCGACAAAAATTCTGCTTCAAATAAATTTTTACCCCCTTCTTCCACATCATTTTTCCAATATTGTGGATGTTGTTTTTCCATTTCTAAAGGAGTTAATCCAGAAAAAATGGCATTTCTAGCATATTGTGTGGCGGTAGGTAAAATGGCGTAATAAGGGACTTCCTTTTCTAGTTTATAATATTGATTAACAACACTTTCAAATGATTTCCATTGATCATAACGCAAATTATCGATAACAACAAATAGAATTGGTTTTTCTTTTTTAACCAATTCAGGCACTACTAATTCTCTAAATAAATTGTGCGAAAGTATGGGTTTCTCAGCTTTTGTTTCTTTAGAATTTTGGCGAACTGGCATTGCAAACCAATCTTCATAATTACGTTCAATAAATTTTCCAAATTGAGAGTTAGCCTCAGCTTTTTGAGATTCTAAAATACTACTCATGCTTTGGTCGTTAATATTTTCTAATTCTAATTCCCAAAACAATAGTTTTTTATACAGTTCTGACCAATCATCAAAAGTAGTAACCATGGCCATTTCCATCGATATTTTGCGAAATTCTTTTTGATAATCTAAGGTTGTTTTTTCTGAAATTAATCTGGAATGGTCCAAGTTTTTCTTTAAACTTGATAATATTTGATTAGGGTTCACAGGCTTTATCAGGTAGTCTGCAATTTTTGATCCGATGGCTTCTTCCATTATGTACTCCTCTTCACTTTTTGTAATCATAATTACGGGAGTAGAAGATTTTTTTTCTTTAATCTCAGATAACGTTTCTAGTCCGCTCATCCCTGGCATGTTTTCGTCTAAAAATACGATATCGAAATTCCCAGTATCAAATATATCAATAGCGTCACGCCCATTATTGCAGGTTGTAACATGATAATTTTTCATTTCAAGAAATAAAATATGGGGCTTTAACAAATCAATTTCATCATCAACCCAAAGTATTTTAATTGTATTCATAAACGATTTATTGCTAAATTAATTTTGCCAAATTACTATAATCTCAACGGATAGTTCTTAATATTATTGTAATTTTTTTATAACCTTCGATACGATATTTAGTTTTCATTTGCTTACAACTAAATTATTTTTCAATCGTTTTTTCGAACCTAACCGTTCAAGTTTAGAATAAACAAAAAAGGTAGTTTATTGCTCATGAGTTGAATAAATCAATAGTTAATATTCAACAAATTACTAATCTATATACTGTTAAACCAACAAAAATCTATAAATTTGGAATCTATTTTAAGTAAAAAATAATTTTAAATAAATATGAAAAATTTAAAAACAATAGTGGTTGTTCTAGTGATTATGTTTCAATTTATAAGTTGCAACAAAAAAGAAATTGTTTTTTCTGACCCACTTGTTACCAATAGAGATACCACAGTTAATCCAGCGGATGATTTTTTTATGTATGCTAATGGAGGATGGTTTAAAGCAAATCCAATTCCAACTACTGAGAGAAGTAATGGTATATTTAGAACTATTGGTGACACTATCAATAATCAAATCAAACAAATTTGTATAAAATCAGCTAGTAATAATAAAGCAGCTCAAGGAAGTAATGAACAAAAGATAGGAGATTTTTATGCCGCTGGAATGGACACGATTGCGATTAATAAAGCTGGAATTTCTCCATTAAAAAATGAATTCAAACACATTGAAACAGTTAAAGATGTTTCAACATTAATGGATGCAATTGCACACCTTCATACTATTGGCGCAAGCCCAGCTTTTTCATTTTATGTTTCACAGGATGATAAAATTAGTACTAAATATGCGTTATTTTTTGGTCAAGGCGGATTAGGTCTTGGGGATAGGGATTATTATTTTAATAACGACGAACAAACCGTTTTAATCCGAAAGGAATACATTAAACATTTGAATAAAATGTTAGAATTAATGGGATTATCTCCTGATGATGCTTCAAAAAATGCAACTACAATACTTCGTCTTGAAACCGATTTAGCAAAAGCTTCTAGAAAATTAGAAGAACTTCGTGATCCAATAAAAAATTATAATAAAATGTCGATTGGTGCTTTTTCTAAATTAACTCCCAACTTGAATTGGAAATCAATTGTGACGTCACTTGGGGTTTCAAAAGCGGATTCTGTCATTGTGGGTCAGCCTGAATTTTATAGAGCACTAAATACTTTAACTAAAACCTATTCTATTGAAGAGTGGAAAATTTATCTTAAATGGGATTTGATGAACACGTATGCGTCTTATTTAAATTCGGACATTGAAAAACAAAATTTCAAATTTTATTCAACACAATTGAATGGAGTTTCCAAGCAAAAGCCTCGTTGGAAACGTGTTGTTGAGCAAACGGATAATGCATTAGGAGAGCTAATAGGACAGATTTATGTGGCAGAATATTTGCCCAAAGGATCAAAAGAAAAGCTTTTAGAAATAGGCAATAACATTAGAGATGTATATGCAGAACATATAAAAAAATTGGATTGGATGAGTCCAAAAACTAAAGAAAAAGCCTTACATAAATTAAGTAAAATAGTAATGAAAGTGGGCTATCCTGATACTTGGAAGGACATGAGTAATTTGTCAATTGACAGAAAATCTTATTGTGGAAATGTAATGAACTCAAACCGTTGGGGATATTCGTACATGGTTTCAAAATATGGAAAATCAGTCGATAGAAATGAATGGAGTATGAATCCGCAAACGTATAATGCATATTATAATCCGAGTAATAATGAAATTGTGGTGCCAGCTTGTAATATTCTTGTTCCAGGTTATGAGGGACGCATGCCAGATGATGCAATTTTATACGGAATAATTGGAGGTTCTACTTTTGGTCACGAAATTACACATGGTTTTGACGATCAAGGAAGTCAATACGATGAGAATGGAAATTTAAATAATTGGTGGACTCCTGAGGATTTAAAAAAGTTTAAAGAAAAAACCAAATTGATAGTTTCGCAATACAGTAATTATAAAGTTTTAGGAGACAAACATGTTAATGGTGATGCTACTCAAGGAGAAAACATTGCAGATTTAGGTGGTGTTGTTATGGGATACGAAGCATTCAAGAAAACAAAACAATATAAAAGCAATCAGATGATTAGTGGGTTAAATCCCAATCAGCGGTACTTTTTAGCGTATGGTTATGCTTGGATGGTTAACTTAAAGGATGAAGCTCTAGCTTCTCAAATTATGACCGATGTTCATTCGCCAGCCAAATTTAGAATCAATGGACCATTAAGTAATATTCCAGAGTTTTATAAAACATTTAATGTAAAACCAGGTAATAAGATGTATCAATCTGATAATTTAAGAGTTTTAATTTGGTAGTAACCCCCAAAACAGCAATCAATTTCCAAATAAAATCCTCTATAAAAAATCAGAAAAAAGTGAGTGAAATTAATAAATTAAAGATTTTTAATGACCCAATATACGGCTTCATTACTTTACCCAATGAAATAGTATATGATTTAGTACAGCATCCTTATTTTCAAAGATTGCGTAGAATTTCTCAAATGGGATTGTCCTATTTAGTATATCCTGGAGCTCATCATACCCGTTTTCATCATGCACTTGGATGTATGCACATCATGCAAAAAGCCATTGAAGTTATTCGTTTTAAAGGCACTGAAATATCCATTGAAGAAGAAAATGCGTTACTAATTGCCATTCTATTACACGATATTGGACACGGTCCTTTTTCACATGCAATGGAGCATAGCATTGTTGAGGAAGTGCACCATGAATCAATTTCGTTATTGTTTATGAATCAATTGAATATAGAATTTGACGGACAATTGAGTTTAGCAATTCAAATTTTCAAAGGAGAATATCATAGAAAATTTTTATTACAATTGGTTTCCAGTCAATTGGATATGGATCGGATGGATTACTTAAAAAGAGATAGTTTTTATTCAGGAGTGGCGGAGGGAAATATCAATTCTGATCGATTAATTCAGATGATGAATGTGGTTGATGATGTATTGGTAATTGAAGAAAAAGGAATCTATTCTGTTGAAAAATTCTTAATGGCTAGACGTTTAATGTATTGGCAAGCCTATTTACACAAAACAAGTCTTGTAGCTGAATTAATATTAACAAAAGTATTAAAACGCGCCAAAGAATTAACCCAAAAAGGAAATCAATTATTTAGCAGTCCGGCGTTGAAGTATTTTATGGAAAACAAGGTCAGCTTATCTGATTTCAATGCAGAAGTAGTCGAAAAGTTTTCTAGATTAGACGACTATGATATCGTAAGTGCTTTAAAATCATGGCAGTATCATGATGATTTTATTTTGAGTTCTTTGAGTAAAATGATTATTAATAGAGATTTACCAAAGATTAAAGTAAGCTCCGAAAAGTTTTCAAAAGAAAAAGTAGCGTTCTATACCAACGAATTTTCAAAGTTGAATTCTATTCCTATTCATGAAGCCAGTTATTTTGTGTTTAAAGGGAAAATAAAAAATCAAGCTTACAGTAAATTAGCAGAACCCATTCGGATTTTAAAAAAAGACAAGACCATAGAAGACGTTACTCAAGTATCAGACCAATTGAATTTAAAGGATTTGTCAAAACCGGTAACTAAATATTACATCTGTTTTCCAAAACAACTCATGGAAAAATCCTAATTAAAATCTATTTTTTATATTTTTGCGGAGATGAAATTTACAGCAGCACAAATAGCCGAGATATTAAATGGAGAAGTAATAGGAAATCCTAATGCTGAAGTTTATAAATTATCCAAAATTGAAGAGGGAGTAGCGGGTTCTTTAACTTTTCTTTCAAACCCAAAATATAATAACTATATCTATACTACAAAAGCTACTATAACCTTGGTTAATACTTCGTTTTCATTAGAATCAGAAGTGGCTACTACTTTAATAAAAGTGGAAGATGCATATTTAGCATTTTCTAAATTATTAGAATTTTATCACCAGTCAAAAGGAAATAAAATTGGTATTGAAACCCCTTCAGTAATTTCAGATAATGTTAACTATGGAGATGATTTTTATTTAGGGAGTTTCAGTTATATTGGAATTAATGTAACTATTGGAGCCAATGTTAAGATTTTTCCAAATTGTTTCATTGGGGATCATGTAGTTATTGGTAATAATGTAACTATTTTTGCAGGAACTAAAATATATTCTGAAACTGAAATAGGAAATAATTGCGAAATTCATTCGGGTTCAATTATTGGATCAGATGGTTTCGGTTTTGCCCCAAATCAAGATGGAACCTACAGTAAAATACCACAAATAGGTAACGTAATTATTGAAGACAATGTTGATATTGGTTCTTGCACAACAATTGACAGGGCCACGATGGGTTCTACAATTATTAGGAAAGGAGTAAAGCTTGATAATCAGATTCAAGTTGCACACAATGTAGAAATTGGCGAAAATACTGTGATTGCTGCTCAAACTGGAATTGCTGGTTCGACAAAAATTGGAAGTAATTGCATGATTGGCGGACAAGTCGGAATTGCGGGGCATATTGTAATTGGAAATAATGTCAAAATTCAGGCTCAATCAGGAGTAGGAAGGAATCTAAAAGACGGAGAAGTTCTGCAAGGAAGTCCAGCTTTTGGCTATAATGATTTTAGTAAATCATATGTGCACTTTAAAAATTTCCCAAAAATTATGGCGGAATTGGAAGAATTGAAAAAACAAATAAAAATTTTAAAAAGCAAAAACAATGGTTAAACAGACAACCATCAAAGCCGAAATTTCATTAACTGGTGTTGGATTGCATACTGGAAAAGAAGTTACAATGACTTTTAAACCAGCTCCAATTAATAATGGTTTTACTTTTGTAAGAGTAGACTTAGAGGGACAGCCCGTAATTGAGGCAGATGCAAATTATGTTGTAAATACACAAAGAGGGACTAATTTAGAAAAATTAGGAGTTAAAATACAAACTCCAGAGCACGTGCTAGCCGCATTAATTGGCTGTGATTTAGATAATGTAATAATAGAATTGGATTCTTCTGAATTGCCCATTTTGGATGGGTCTTCAAAATTTTTCGTTGAAGCTATTGAAAAGGCTGAAGTAGTTGAACAAGAAGCCATCAGAAAATACTATGTAGTAAAAGAGGTGATTTCTTTCTCTGACGAAACTACTGGTAGTGAAATTATTGTAATGCCTTGTGACGACTATCAAGTGACCACTATGGTTGATTTTGGGACTAAAGTTTTGGGTACGCAAAATGCAACAATGAAAAGTATTTCCGATTTTAAATCAGAAATTGCAGATTCAAGAACTTTTAGTTTTTTACACGAATTAGAATCTCTATTAGATAACGGATTAATTAAAGGTGGTGATTTAAATAATGCTATTGTTTATGTAGATAAAGAAATATCAGACAATACAATGCAAAATTTAAAACGCGCTTTCGGAAAAGAGGAGATTAGTGTCAAACCAAATGGGATTTTAGATAATTTAACGTTGCATTATCCAAACGAAGCAGCACGTCATAAATTACTTGATGTAATTGGAGATCTTGCATTAATTGGCACCCGAATAAGAGGTAAAGTTATTGCCAATAAACCAGGGCATTTTGTAAATACACAATTTGCTAAAAAAATGGCTAAACTTATTAAAATAGAACAAAGAAATCACGTTCCTATTTATGATTTAAATTTAGAGCCTTTGATGGATATCCATAAAATAATGAGTATTTTACCACATCGGCCTCCCTTTTTATTTATCGATAGAATTATAGAAATGTCTGAAAGTCACATTGTTGGTATGAAAAACGTGACGATGAATGAAAGTTTTTTTATTGGACATTTTCCAGGAGCTCCAGTAATGCCAGGCGTTATTATTGTCGAGGCAATGGCGCAAACGGGTGGAATACTTGTTTTGAGTACTGTTCCAGATCCTGAAAATTACTTGACTTATTTCATGAAAATTGATAATGTTAAGTTCAAACATAAAGTACTCCCAGGTGATACCTTAACGTTTAAATGTGAATTAATTACAGCAATAAGGAGAGGTATTTGTCACATGCAAGCCCATGCTTATGCTAACGGGAGATTAGTTGCAGAAGCAGAATTAATGGCTCAAATTTCAAAAAAACAATAATTTTTTATTGAATAGGTTAATAGTTTTTTCAATTAACCAATAAAAAAAGAAAAAAATACAACTATGAATCAACCATTAGCATACGTCCATCCAGGAGCAAAAATCGCAAAAAACGTAGTCATTGAGCCTTTTACAACCATCCATAACAATGTTGTCATTGGCGATGGTACTTGGATTGGATCCAATGTAACAATTATGGAGGGAGCAAGAATAGGCAAAAATTGTAATATCTTTCCAGGGGCTGTAATTTCAGCAGTTCCACAAGATTTGAAATTCGGTGGAGAAGATTCTCTTGCCATAATTGGGGATAACTCGACCATTCGTGAGTGCGTTACTATCAATAGAGGTACCATTGCATCAGGTCAAACTACCATTGGTAATAATTGTTTGGTAATGGCAACCGCCCATATTGCTCACGATTGTCATATTGGAGATAATGCAATAATTGTTAATGGAGTTGCACTTGCAGGACATGTTACGGTTGGGAAGTATGCCATTATTGGCGGATTAGCTGCAATTCACCAGTTCATTCATATTGGAGACCATGCGATGATTTCTGGAGGATCCTTAGTTAGAAAAGATGTTCCCCCATTTACAAAAGCAGCTAAAGAACCATTGTCCTATGTTGGAATTAATTCAGTAGGCTTGAGACGTCGCGGATTTACTACAGAAAAAATCAGGGAAATTCAAGAAATATATAGAATCTTATATCAAAAAAATTATAATACCACTCAAGCTTTAGGGATTATTGAAGCTGAAATGGAGGCCACTCCAGAAAGAGATGAAATTATTGATTTCATTAGAAATTCATCTAGAGGGGTAATGAAAGGATATACGGGAAATTATTAACCAACAGGTTAACGCAATAAATAAAAATTAAAAAATAGTAAACGAATTAAAATCAATAAAATGGCATCTACATCAGATATTAAAAACGGATTGTGTATCAAATTCAACAATGATATATATAAAATAATTGAGTTTCTTCACGTAAAACCTGGAAAAGGTCCTGCTTTTGTAAGAACAAAATTAAAAAGTCTTACTAATGGTAAAGTGTTGGATAATACTTTTTCAGCAGGACATAAAATCGAAGAAATAAGAGTTGAAAATCACAAATTTCAATTTTTATATCCAGAAGGAAATTTATTCCATTTTATGAACGTGGAAACTTTTGAGCAAATTTCTCTTAACAAAGAAATTCTAGATTCCCCAGATTTATTGAAAGAAGGCGAAAATGTTATGATTAGTATTAATACAGAAACTGATTTACCTTTATCGGTAGACATGCCTGCATCTGTTGTTCTAGAAGTTACTTATTCAGAGCCAGGGGTAAAAGGAAATACTTCAACCAATGCTACCAAACCAGCAACTGTTGAAACGGGCGCAGTGGTAAACGTGCCTTTGTTTATCAATGAAGGAGATAAAATTAAAATAGATACTGCCTCAGGATCATATATGGAGAGGGTAAAATAATATTGAATTTTGCCTAAATCAAAAAATAATAATTGAAAGAGTTAACCTAAATTAATGAAATTCTCAAAAACCTACCTATTACACGAAATAGCTGCAATTATTAATTGTGAATTTATTGGCGAAGCTACTTTTCCTATAACTGGAATGAACGAAATTCATGTAGTCGAGGAGGGGGATATTGTTTTTGTAGACCATCCAAAGTATTATAACAAGGCATTACAATCTGCTGCTACAATAATATTAATTAATAAAATAGTGGATTGCCCCGCAGGAAAAGCCCTTTTGATTTCAGAAGATCCGTTTCGTGATTTTAATAAATTGACTAAGTATTTTAGACCTTTTCAGGTTTCAAATTGTTCAATTGCTACTTCAGCTAAAATAGGAGAAGGAACTGTTATTCAGCCAAATAGTTTTATTGGAAATAATGTTGTTATTGGTAAAAATTGTTTAATTCATTCTAATGTCTCTATATATGACCATACTTTAATTGGTGATAATGTAATCATACATTCTGGTTCGATTTTAGGGGCTGATGCTTTTTATTATAAAAAACGTGACGAAGGCTATGATCAATTGATTTCTGGAGGTCGAGTTGTGGTGAAAGATCATGTGGGTATTGGTGCTTTATGTACTATTGATAGAGGAGTTTCTGGAGATACTATTATTGGAGAAGGAACTAAAATTGACAATCAAGTGCACGTTGGACATGACACAGTAATTGGAAAGAAATGTCTAATAGCTTCTCAAACTGGTATTGCAGGTTGTGTTATTATTGAGGACGAAGTGACAATTTGGGGACAAGTAGGAACCACAAGTGGTATTACTATAGGAAAAAAAGCGATCATTCTTGGACAAACTGGAGTGACGAAATCGGTGGAAGGTGGTAAGACTTACTTTGGAACACCAATTGAAGAGTCAAGAGAAAAATTGAAACAATTAGCTAACATTAAAAAAATACCTGAACTATTAATTAAAATAAAGTAGGTATAACTTTAAAACAGTTAATTTCTGATTAGTTTTTTTAACAATGTTCATCAATTTTTAATTCTCTTTTATTAGACCATTTAGCGGAATAAAAATATCCTAGAATTTTTTTAAAAAGCTATTAAATATTGTCCCTAAAACCTTACTTTTGCATCACTTTAATCATAAATAAATCAAAAGATACATCATGAGTGTTTTAGTTAATAAAGATTCAAAAATAATTGTTCAAGGTTTTACGGGAAGTGAAGGTACTTTTCATGCTTCACAAATGATTGAATACGGTACCAATGTAGTTGGTGGTGTTACCCCTGGAAAAGGCGGATCGACTCATTTAGACCGTCCTGTTTTTAATACAGTTAAGGATGCTGTTGTACAAGCGGGAGCCGATACTACAATAATTTTTGTTCCACCTGCTTTTGCAGCCGATGCTATTATGGAAGCAGCGGATGCAGGAATTAAAGTAATCATTACCATTACTGAAGGAATACCTGTTGCTGACATGATTAAAGCAAATCAGTACATTAAATCAAGAAATTGTATTTTAATTGGTCCAAACTGTCCTGGTGTAATTACCCCAGGAGAGGCTAAAGTTGGTATTATGCCTGGTTTTGTGTTTAAAAAAGGAACGGTTGGTATTGTTTCAAAATCTGGAACATTAACCTATGAAGCAGCAGATCAAGTTGTAAAACAAGGATTAGGAATCACTACTGCAATCGGAATCGGTGGTGACCCAATTATTGGAACCACAACAAAACAAGCGGTAGAATTGTTGATGAATGATCCAGAAACTAAATGCATCGTTATGATTGGTGAAATTGGAGGTCAATTAGAGGCTGATGCAGCTAAGTGGATTAAAGCTGATGGAAATAGAAAACCTGTCGTAGGTTTTATTGCTGGTGAAACAGCGCCTAAAGGAAGAACAATGGGGCACGCTGGCGCTATCGTTGGTGGAGCAGATGATACGGCAGAAGCAAAAAAACGAATTATGAGAGAATGCGGAATATTTGTAGTTGATTCTCCTGCAGAAATTGGAAAAAAAGTAAAAGAAGTTTTAGGATAATTTAAACAATAATCTATTATACCAAAGCTCCGCATTTGTGGAGCTTTTTAATTTTATAACATATGTACAAAGAAGTTAAGAAATTTAAAGTAAACGGTAATTTTGTATTTACCCTTGAAAATGATTTAGAATCAGTCTGTAATGCACCGCTAAATGGTAATGGAGTTTTTTTAGTATTTCAAATAAGCAGAGATAGTAAAGAGCTAATAATGGTTGGTTCCACTGGTACTGTGCAAAATGATGGGACATTAAAAAGTAAAAATGGTGGTTTGTATGATAAAATTGTTAATGGACATCAATTTGCCAAAACAGGAAGAAAATATTCTTGGCCTGCTCAAATGAAATTAGAAAATATTGAATCACTTGAAATTTATTGGTATGAAACCTTTACAGATAAAGTGAAAATTATACCAACATTTATTGAAGGTCAACTATTACAGAATTTTCTTAATGAAAATGGCCGTTTACCCCGATGGAATGTTGCGTTTTAATTGTAAATAATTATTCAACAATTATTTGAGCATCTGGAATAAGAAAAATTTTCGTTAAATAATTATTTAAGCATTCCATAGCTTTAAGTTTGTTTTTTTTATCTGAGAATTCAGTTTTATTTTTTACTAATAAATATTTTTCTAAAAAATAATCATGTGTTTTGTTATAACTTTCATCGTCAAATTGTACTACAAAATCCGTGACGGTTACTATATAAGTAGAATCGACAATAGCTACTTCAAAAGTAATATTTAATGGCCAATCAAAATCAATTGAAAAATGGTAACTTCTACAAAGGCAGTTTAGATTCCTACCTTTTCCTAAATTAGAGTTGTCAAAACTGATTTTAGGATGGTTTTTGTCAATTAGTTCTACAATATTGGCCGAATTAGATTGGTATTTTTTTCTCCAAATAAGGTGTTCATTTTCTATTTTGAAGTTATTGTTTTGAGACAATACCGATGCCGTAACTAACAATAATGTAACTAATAATTTCATAAATTTATTTTTTATTGCGAATGTAGTGATATTTAGTAATAATAAAAATACTCCCTTCTGTTTAATAGTTGACCTATTTATTTTAATATCTATTCTAAAATAATATATTTGTCTTTTTATATTATTACAAATACAAAATCACATAGTTTATGAAATTACTTGAAGGAAAAGTGGTAATTATTACAGGAGCAAGCCGTGGAATTGGGCGTGGAATCGCAGAAGTTTTTGCAGGTCACGGTGCCAATATTGCGTTTACCTATAGTTCATCTGTTGAGTCCGCTTTAGAACTAGAAACCGACCTAAATAAAATGGGAATAAAAGCAAAAGGGTATCAATCTAATGCTGCTAATTTTGACGAGGCTCACACTTTTGTAGAAGAAGTATTGTCTGAATTTGGCACAATTGATGTATTAATTAATAATGCCGGAATTACTAAAGATAATTTATTAATGCGAATGTCAGAAGCTGATTTTGATCAAGTTATTGATGTTAACCTAAAGTCTGTTTTTAACATGACTAAAGCAATCCAAAAAACATTTCTAAAGCAACGTGCTGGTTCTATAATTAATATGAGTAGTGTAGTAGGTGTAAAAGGAAATGCTGGACAAACTAACTATGCAGCTTCTAAAGCTGGGGTAATCGGTTTTACAAAATCGGTTGCGTTAGAACTTGGTTCAAGAAATATTCGTTGTAATGCCATTGCACCTGGTTTTATAGAAACCGAGATGACTGCAAAATTGAATGCCGATGTGGTACAAGGTTGGAGAGATGGAATTCCATTAAAACGGGGTGGTACTACTGATGACGTAGCTAATGCATGTTTGTTTTTTGCTTCTGACATGAGTGCCTACGTTACGGGTCAAGTTTTAAATGTTGATGGCGGAATGCTTACCTAAAATCGCACTATTTTGGATTTTTGAAAAATAATTTTTATGACAACAAATACCATTTTGTTACTATTTTCGTCTCTTGTATTTGCGTTTTTGATTGTCTATTTTCAATATTTATATAAAGTCAAAAGCAGAACTAATACAATTCTTTTTTTGGCTTTTATTCGTTTTTTGACTATAGTTGGGGTGTTACTTTTGTTAATAAATCCAATTTTGTTCTTTTCATCTTTAGTCATTCAAAAAACACCACTCCCAATTGTTGTTGACAATTCTAGTTCTATTGCCAACTTAAATGCGGCACAATCGATTGTTACTATACACAAACAATTAATTTCAAATGAAGATTTGAATTCTAAATTTGACGTACAGTCCTACCAATTTGATTCAGAGTTAAAACGCTCTAATATTTTTAATTTTAATGGCAAACAAACTAATATAGAGGTAATTGCGAAAGATTTAAAAAGTATTTATAGGAATAAATCATATCCCTTACTTCTACTTAGTGATGGAAATCAAACCACAGGAAGTGATTATGCTTTTTGTTTTGAACCAACGACAGAAGTCAATCCAATAGTAATAGGGGACACAACTACCTTCCCTGATTTAAGAATTGAACAAATCAATACCAATAAATATGCTTTTCTCAAGAACACTTTTCCAGTTGAACTTTTTTTGAGTTTTACGGGGTCAAAATCGGTTTCAGCAGAACTACAGATTCTTCAAAACAACAAGATAATCAGCAAACAAAATGTATTTTTTTCGGCTTCTAATAAATCCAGTATTCAAACCATTATGTTGCCCGCTAATCAGTTTGGCCTTCAAGTATATCAAGCTGTTTTAGTCGCTAAAATAAAAGAAAAAAACACCTACAATAACAAAAAAAACTTTGCCGTTGATGTAATTGACCAAAAGTCAGAAATTGCTATCTTTTCGGCTATAAATCATCCAGACATTGGAGCACTAAAGAGAGCAATTGAAACTAATGCTCAACGAAAAGTTACGATACTAAAACCCAATGAAATTGATAATCTAGAGAAATTTAATGCCTTAATTTTCTTCCAACCAACGGCAGTTTTTAAATCACTTTTTTTAAAAGCTAAAACTATTAATTCTAATTCATTTATAATTACAGGCACTAGCACTGATTTTACTTTTTTAAATCAAAATCAGGATTATTTCGAGTTTAATATGAGTGCTCAAAAAGAAGATTTTTCAGCAGATTTCAATTCTGATTTTAATTTATTTGAAACCGAAAATATTGGATTTGAGAACTTCCCACCCTTACAAAATCCTTTTGGGACAATAACGGAGAAAGGAATTTATTCGACAGTGTTGTACTCAAGAATCAGAACCGTTTCTACAAAATCTCCATTATTAGTATTGATTGAGAAACCAAATAATAGAGCTGCATTTTTAATGGGTGAAAATAGTTGGAAGTGGCGATTACAGAGTCATTTAAAGAATCAATCGTTTGATGATTACGATCGCTTTGTAGACAAAACCGTACAGTTTTTAGTTTCGAATAATTCACGAAAATCATTAGTGGTTAACCATGAAAACTTTTATTATTCTAAGGATAATATTGAAATAACGGCTCAGTATTTTAATAAAAACTATGAATTTGACTCTAAAGCACAGTTGTCAATTACATTAGAAAATAAAAAAACTAAAGAATTAAAACGGTATGATTTATTAAAAGGAACTTCTAATTTTAAAGTTATTTTAGATGGGCTTCCTTCTGGAAATTACAAATTCAAAGTAGAGGAGTTTGCATCCAAAAGTAGTTATACTGGTAGTTTTGAAATAATTGAATTTGACATCGAAAGACAGTTTGCCAGTCCAAATGTGAGTAAATTGAAACAGTTAGCATCACAAACAAAAGGTCAAATTTATAGTCCAAATCAAATTGAGAAATTGATTGAAAAGCTAGTCAATGATGAACAGTACAAACCGATTCAAAAAGAAATTATAAAGAAAGTTCCATTAATTGAATGGAAAATACTATTGTCTTTTTTAATTCTGTTTCTAGCTTTGGAATGGTTCATTCGAAAATATAATGGATGGTTATAGTTATCGTTGGTATTCTTTTTTCTTTAAAATAGCAGATGCCGATTGATAATAAGAAATGGTTTCGTTTATTAAATTAATTCTTTTTGTTTTTATAGGTGTTTCTGTATAATAAATTGGAAATTCTGCGGAATAATCTTTTTTTAAATCAACTTGTAATTGATATTGTTTTACCGTTTTTTTGGGTGAGAGAACTGTAAGAATTCCGTCTTTTATTAAACCCAAATCTTGGTATGTTGCAATAAAAGCTCTAGGTTTATAACCAGCCTGGAACACATCTTGACCATAGAATTTACTAGAATAACTAAAATGTAATAATCCCATGGCAGTGGGCATAAGGTCGATCTGAGACATCAATTGATTTATTATTTGAGGCTTAATAAATCCTGGAGAAAATATCATTGCTGGAATTCTATATTTATCTAATGGTAACTCAGTTTTTCCCGCACTTGAAGCACAATGATCGGCAACAATGATAAATACAGTATCATTAAACCAAGATTGTTTTTGGGCCATTTCAAAGAATTTTTTTAATGCATAGTCGGTATATTTTACTCCACCATCTCTTGATTTTGCGTCACCAGGAATGTCAATTTTATTGTTTGGATAGGTAAAAGGTCGGTGATTGCTTACCGTCATTATATGATTGAAAAATGGAGTGGTGGAAGTTGCTTCTAAATTCATCACTTGTATTGCTTTCGTATATAGGTCTTCGTCACAAACTCCCCAGATGTTATCAAAAGTTATTTCGTTAGGCCTAAACGTTTTTTTATCGACAATGTCATAACCATTTCCTCCGAAAAAATCTTCCATATTATCAAAATAGGCGTCTCCGCCATACAAGTATTTTGTTCTATATCCTTTAGAACTGAAAATACTTCCTGATGAAAATTTATTTTTATTGTCTTTTCTTTTAATGACACTTTCTCCCGCGGTTGGAGGCAAGCACAAGGTAACAGCTTCAAGTCCTCTTACCGTTCTATTTCCAACCGCATAGAGATTGGTAAATTGCATGCTTTGATTGGCTAAACTATCTAGAAAAGGGGTTAAATTGTTTTTATTACCATATGATTTCATGAATTCTGCACTAAAACTTTCTATGGTAATGAGGACAACATTTTTATGAATTTCTGATTGATTATTTACGATAGAATGCAGTGAAGCCTTACCTGAAATATCAGAAATTTGATGGCTTAGTAGGTTAATGACTTCATTTTCTGGAAGTGTTTTATAAAGCTTAAAATAGTCTAATTCACTATTCATAAAGGCACAATAGAATTTATATAGCCCATTCGCTTCTAATTCGTTAGTGAAAATATTTTTTGAGTTTTCTTGGTTTGCAATAATTGGAATCGTCCAAAGCGACACTATAAATAATACCATATAAACTATCGAATAACTAATTTTATCTTTGAAATTAAGTAAGTTATCTAAATGATGTTTTGTTTTTTTAACTATGTAATAAGTGCTTAATAAAGAAATTATTCCAACAAAGGTGACAATAGGAAGAATTGGATACGATTGAATAATATTTCCAATCACTTCATTGGTATAAACTAAATAATTAACGGCAATAAAATTATATTTTAATCCAAATTCATTCCAAAAGAAGAATTCGCTAAGTGCATTTTGGACAATTAGTAGTACAAAAATAAATAATGTGATTGAGTAAAAAATCAATCGAAATTGTTTTCTGAATTTTGGTAAAAACAATAACAATCCAAAACAAATTGTTTTTAATGCGACAAAACTAATTCCAATAGTAGGTAACGCTCCACCATATTCATTTAATATTGTATTAAAGAAACTTATGTAAACTAAGAGGGTTACCAATAGTCCAAAAATTACAAATCCCCATGGTTTTGAATATTTTGAGTTCGATAAAAATATACTGTAAATCCAGAGAAAACCACTAACAATTATGAATACAAAAAAATCAGAAAGTAGTCCAAACATAAAAATTTTTGTTACTTCCAATATTTCAAAACTTGCTTGTGTTATGGGATGAAAAAGTAAGACTATTCGTAAAGTTAAACTAATTGTGATGTAAAAAAACGTTAAATAAAAAAACGGGGACGACCTAGAAAATGGATGCATTTTATTTGTAAAACTAACTATTATTAGTGACAAGTAGCAGCGCCAATTCTTAATTTTTGATTAAAAATGCAACTCGCTTAAATTTACCTTAATTTCTTTTAAAATAGACTAAAAGTAATTATTTTTTGGATAATTTTACACCTGTAATAGTTTTAATTTTAGTACTTCAAACGTATGAAAAAAGTATTTTTTATTCTCTTTTTATTTTTAACTCAACTCGTATTTTCTCAAGATTGGAAAACTAATTTTGAAGAAGCAAAAAAAATAGCGATGAATGAAAATAAAAAAATTGTTTTAGTCTTTTCGGGATCTGATTGGTGCGCTCCTTGCATTAAATTAGAAAATAATATATGGAAATCAGATTATTTCGTTTCCTATTCTAAAGAAAATTTAATTTTAGTTAAAGCTGATTTTCCAAAAAAGAAAGTAAATGCTTTACCCGCTGAATTAAAAGCAAGCAATTCAATTTTAGCAGATAAATATAATAAGGAAGGATTTTTTCCATTGGTAGTCTTGTTGGATAGTTCAGGAAAGGTGATTAATAAAAAAGGTTATGAAAATTGTTCTCCAGAAGAATATATTAAGCAACTAATAATTAGCAATTAAATTAGCAATGAAGAAAATAGTTATTGTATTCTTTCTTTTTATTTCAAACATGATTTTTTCTCAAGTAATCCATAAGAGAAGTCTAGGATTACTTGGAAGTCCATTTGAAATAACACTAGTTGCGAAAGATACTATTGCGGCTAATTATTTTATTGATGTTGCAATTGACGAAGTAAAACGAATTGAAAACTTAATATCAGATTGGATTCCAACGACACCAATAT
The DNA here is from genome assembly GCA_044231345.1 of Flavobacterium sp. Taxonomy (GTDB): domain Bacteria; phylum Bacteroidota; class Bacteroidia; order Flavobacteriales; family Flavobacteriaceae; genus Flavobacterium. The sequence continues at coordinate 20,442 of JBIHZQ010000001.1, read as the reverse complement.
CAATAATTAATAAAAATGCTGGTATTCAACCGGTTGAAGTAACTCAGGAGTTATTTGATTTAGTAGAAAGAGCTATAAATATATCAAAATTAACCGATGGTGCTTTTGATATTAGCTATGCCTCAATGGATAAAATATGGAAATTTGATGGAAGTATGAAATCTATGCCAACGTCCGAGGAAGTTAAAAGCTCAGTTGCAAAGGTTGGATATCAAAACATTGAGATGAATCCAGTAAAAAGAACAATTTTCTTAAAACTTCCCGGAATGAAATTAGGTCTTGGAGGAATTGGACAGGGTTATATTGCGGATAAGATTAAAGAATTATTATCATCTAAAGGAATAAATTCAGGTTTGATCAATGTTTCGGGAGATATTTCTGCTTGGGGCGCTCAACCCGATGGAACCGATTGGAAAGTAGGAATAAAAAACCCTTTGAATAAGAATAAAATATTTGCTTTTTTTCCGCTCCTAAACAGTTCGGTAGAAACTTCTGGTTCCTACGAAAAATACGTAACTTTTAATGGAAAAAGGTACTCACATATAATTGATACTCGAACTGGATATCCCGCTTCGGGTTTAGTAAGTGTTACAATTTTTGCAAAATCAACAGAACTTGCGGATGCTATTGCAACGGGTGTTTTTGTGCTTGGTAAAGAGGTAGGAATGAATTTAGTCAATCAATTACCAGGAATTGGTTGTATTATGGTAGATGATTCTGGAAAAATTAGTGTTTCAAAAAATATAGATTTAAATAAATATTCCCATGAATAAAATAGCTTGTATTGGAATTTTCTTTTTTTTAATTACGTCTTGTACCGTTGTTAAAGAATATGAAAAGGAATTAATTAATGATCCGGAAATGAAATTAGCAGGAAAATCTCCAGAACGGTATGAAACCAATTTTCAGGTATATCGTGAGGCAGCTGCTGGCGCAAATGGAGGTAAAACAGGTGGAGGTTGTGGTTGTAATTAATCGGTTCGTATGAAAAAATTTAGTTTGGTTTTATTTATTTTTAGTTGCTTTATGACTTATTCTCAAGAAAAAGACTCTTCTTTAGTTTTTAAAAAAAGAGTTCTTGAAAGTGCGGAAGTTGATTTCTTATTGAGTTATTACAAGCAAACCGGAAATAAATCGGCTGTTTCTGGTGGTATTGGCTCTGAAGAATTAACCGATTTAGCTTCCAATATTGTAGTTTCTGTCCCTTTAAATTCAGATGATGTTCTTACAGTTGATGCGGGTATTTCGGCGTATACCTCTGCTTCCTCAAGTAACATCAATCCCTTTAATTCTTCAGGAGCTTCGGGAGGTAATGGTGAAGATGACGATGATGATAGATTGGTTTCAGGTCCGATTGGGACACCTTGGTTGGCATCATCTGGTGCTTCAGCTCAAGATGCTCTTGCCAGTTTAACTGCTAATTATAGTCACAGTTCAGACGATAGAAATTTTATTTGGAATGCTGATGTTGCTTTTTCAAATGAATATGATTACACGTCTGTGGGTTTTGGAGGAGGAATTGCAAAATTATTCAATCAAAAAAATACTGAAATAAGTCTAAAAGCAAATGTTTATTTAGATCAATGGAGACCAATCTATCCAACAGAATTGCATGAATTTTCTAAATACGGCTCAGGATTTTTATCAAATGGTTATTTTAATGGAGTAACCGTTTATAATCAAAATGGGATTGCATCTACTAATTATTTACCCTCTGAATTCAAAAATCTAGCCTCTGTATCTAGAAATTCTTATTCTGTTTCTTTTGCTTTCTCTCAAATTCTCAGTAAACGCCTTCAAGGTTCAGTATTCTTTGATTTACTCATGCAAGAAGGATTGCTATCTACGCCCTATCATAGAATTTACTTTTCTGATAAAGAGAATTATTATATTGGACAAACTCAATACATACCCGTTTATGAAACTTCAGAAAATGTGGGCGTATATCGATTGGCGGATGACATAGAACGACTGCCATCAAAAAGATATAAAGCACCGATAGGTATTCGCTTGAATTATTACATAAACGAGACTTTTAAATTGCGCACCTACTATCGTTTTTATGCGGATAATTGGGGAATTGAAGCCCATACTGCCAATGTAGAGCTTCCAATAAAATTAAATGACGCCATTACGGTTTATCCTATGTATCGGTATTATTCACAAACAGCCTCAAAGTATTTTGCACCCTTCGAATCTCATTTATCTACAGAACAATACTATACTTCGGACACTGATTTGTCCAAATTTAATAGTAATCAGTTTGGTATAGGTCTAAGTTATACGGATATTTTTACTAAATTTAAAATCATTAATTTTGGCTTGAAATCAATCGATTTTAGATATAATAATTATCAAAGGAGTGACTTGTTGAATGCATCAATAGTTACTGTAGCATTTAAGTTTGTCATGCAGTAATTGGTTAGTAAATAATAAAAATTATGCATTTATTATTAGTCGAAGATGAAGAAGGGATTATCCAATTTCTGCAACAAGGTTTGGAGGAAGAAGGCTATACAATTTCCACTGCGAAAAATGGAATTTTAGGTTTAGAAATGATTCAAAAGACAAAATTTGACCTAATAATACTGGACTGGATGTTACCCAAAATGAGTGGACTAGAGTTATGTAAAACGATACGTTTAAAAGATTCTATTACTCCAATTATTTTTTTGACTGCCAAAGATACCCTTCAAGAAACTATAGAAGGATTGCAGTCGGGCGCAAATGATTTTATAAAAAAGCCTTTTAGTTTTGATGAATTATTGGAACGAATCAAAATTCATTTTAGATACCAAAAAGAAACTTCAATACTTCATTTAGGCTCAATTATAATTAATTTAAGTAACCATACAGTTTTTGTGCAAAATAATCCCGTAGCATTGACCCAACGAGAGTTTGAGTTGCTCTATTATCTTGTCAAGAATAAGGGAACAGTTTGTACAAGAACACAAATTATAGAAGACGTTTGGAACATACATTTTGAATATGATTCTGGAGTTATTGATGTGTTTATGAATTCCATCAGAAAAAAATTAAATTTAAAAATCGAAGAAGATTACATTAAAACAATTCGTGGAATTGGATATATTGCAAAAGATGATTAAAATAGTCCCTTTATCTTTCAAAAATAGAATAGCTTTTAATTATATTTTTACGACTGCTTTATTGGTAATAATTGTTTTCTTTTTCATTCACTATATTGTAAAATATAGCGTTTATGAAAAAGTAAATAATGATGTATTAAGTGAAGTTAAAAAACATTTATTAGAAATAGAAATCAAGGAAAATTGTATTTTACTAATTCATGAAGATGAATGGAAGGAACGCGAACACAATACGTTTGATATTGATCCGGTTTTTGTTCAATTTGTTGATGAAAGCGGGTATCTTCTTGAAAAATCACCGAATCTTAAGAAAATAAGTTTAGATTTTTTTTCAAAAATGGATAACAATACCCTTTTTAATAATCGGTTGAGTGATAACACAATTATTAGGCAAACACAAGTGCCTATATATCAAAACAAAAAAATTGTTGGCTATTTGATTGTTGCCATGTCGTTAGAAAATGCCTCTATGGTATTGAACAATTTGACTCGCGTGATGATAATTACATTTCCATTAATTTTGTTTTTTCTTTTTTTAATTGCCCGTTTTATTGCAGGAAGAAGTATAAAACCAATTAATTCGATCATAGAAACGTCAAACAACATTACTAAAGATAATTTAAAATCTAGAATTCCTTTACCTGAAAATCGAGATGAATTGTATGTTTTGTCCCAAACGATCAACGATTTGTTAGACCGAATTGAAAGTGCTATTGAACGTGAAAAACAGTTTACTTCCGATGCTTCGCACGAGCTAAGAACGCCATTAGCGGTGATAAAAGGTACGTTAGAAGTTTTAATCAGAAAACCAAGAGAGCAATCAGAATATGAAGAAAAAATCAATTTCTGCGTATCAGAAGTGAATCGCCTAAATTATCTTGTGGATCAACTCCTACTTTTAGCCCGTTTCGAAAATCAAGGAACAGAGATTAAAAAAGAAAAAATTTCACTTAATGCTTTAGTTTTAGAAACAATATCTCGATATAATAAGGAAATAGTAGAAAAGGAATTACAAATTATTACAGCTTTTGAAAAGGAATATTTCGTTGAAACAGATGCATATCTCTGTTCTATAATAATAAATAATTTGGTGTCAAATGCAATTAAATATTCTGAATTAAAATCAATTTTTAGCATCAAAATAACTAAATTAGGTTCGCAAATCAGTTGTAGTTTTATTGATTCTGGAATAGGGATTTCTACAGAGGATATGGAAAAAATATTTATTCCTTTTTATCGATCTAATTCTGACGAACATCCTGATATTAAAGGGACTGGACTAGGACTTTCTATTGTAAAAAGGTTATGTATACTATTGAAAATCGATATTTGTGTTTATGGAAAACCACAGAAGGGAGCAACTTTTGTTTTGACATTTTAATTTGAAATGCTCTTAATTAATAAACGTATATTGAGATTAAAAACTTTTAAATGATAACAAAATGGATTTAAAAAAACTTAAAGATCAATTACAAACAGAGGTAGATACCGCTTTTTTGTATCGGAGTATCGCTTCACTACAATCCGATGAAAATCTCTCTCGGGTATTGAATAGTCTTGCCGAAATAGAAACGGGTCATGCAAATCATATCTATTTAAAAGTCAACTCTTTTGATACAAATTATCAACTTCCTGAACCTTCATCTAAAGCTAAATTTCAATTGCGGCTAGGTAAGCTTTTTGGTTATAGTTCGATAATTAGTAGTTTATCCACCATTGAAAAACAGTTTGCTGTAAACACCATAAAAAATAAAATCGAAAAAGGTGAAAAATTAAGTGGTTTTGAACACAATCATTTAAGTATTATTGAAGCAGTGAACAATAATAAAGCCTTGAATATTTCGGGAGGATTATTGTCAAAATTTGAAAGTCGGCATAAATCTGTGGGTGGAAATGCGTTACGTGCTGCAGTATTAGGTTCAAATGATGGATTGGTTTCTAATATGAGTTTGGTCATGGGAGTTGCTGGTGCTGCAGTTTCTAATAATACAATATTGTTAACGGGTATTGCAGGGCTTTTAGCGGGAGCAATATCAATGGCTTTGGGTGAATGGCTCTCCGTTCAAAGTTCGCGTGAATTGAATCAACGCCAAATTGATCTAGAAATGGAAGAACTGGAGGCTTCCCCAGAAGAAGAAAAAAAAGAGTTAGTATTGTTATACCAGGCAAAAGGCATGGATATTACAGAAGCTCAAAAATTAGCTGAGAAAGCATTTGAATCTCCAGAAACGGCTATTGATGCTATAATAAAAGAAGAATTAGGAATCGACAAAGAAGAATTAGGAGGCTCCGCTTGGGAAGCCGCTATTGCTTCTTTTATATTGTTTTCGATTGGGGCAATAATTCCACTTTATCCTTTTATGATTTTTGATGGTCAAAAAGCAATATTGATCAGTATTGGGAGTAGTGTTGTTGGGCTTTTTGGAATCGGTGCAGCTATCACACTTTTAACTGGAAAGAGCATCTTGTTTTCTGGATTTCGACAAGTAGTTTTTGGATTAGCAGCTGCTGCTTTTACTTATGGAATTGGGACTTTAATCGGAGTTTCTCTAGCTGGATAAAAATTTTAACTTAAATAAATAAATTTATGAATGACGCTCACTTACATCTTGTAGTTAATCATTTTCCAATTATCGGATTACTTTTTGGAATTGGAATAGTAATAACTGGAATTATTTTGAAAAACAATTCGGTAAAAAACACAGCTTATTTCGTGTTTATAATTGCGGCTATTTTTGGAGCCTTTAGCATGAAAACTGGCGAAGGCGCTGAAGAATTAGTTGAAAACCTCCCTGGAATTGGGCATGATATTATTCATGAACATGAAGAAATAGCTGAAAAATTCATACTACTATTATATGCCACAGGAATTGGAGCTTTCATTTCTTTGATTGCATCATATAAAAATTATAAATTTTCAACAATTGCCACTTATTGCACTTTAGCATTAGCATTAATAAGTGGGTTTTTAGCAAAAAATGTTGGAACAACGGGTGGCGAAATTAGACATACTGAAATCAGGAATGAAGAATCTCAGTCTAATGATAAAACTATTGAGATCGAAGAAAAAGAAAATGAATAGTAGTTGTTCAATAGTTATTTTCAAACAATTGGACTTGACTTTTTAATCGTTCTGTCAACATTGAGAGAATCCGTTTATTATAATTTGAACTGTTTTTCACATAATCTTGATATTCGATTGTAGTGAATAAACCGAGCACTAATCCTTTAAATAAATTTCTTAACTTAATGTCTTTAGCTAAAGCATTTTCAATGAATTTAATTTTTTTTTCAGGTGAAAAGCTAAAAAAATCGCTTTTATGTTTAGCAATATAATTTTGCAAAACAATTATAAAAATATCATTTTGTAATTTTAAAATAGGGCGTAAAGTCCTATTTTGAAATGCTTCTTCCGCAGTCGATTGCTCAGTAACTATCCCAATGACTTCTCCACGAATTTTACAAATAAGTACATCTCTTGGCTCCATTTTTTATAGTTTTAGAGTTCGTTTTCTAGTGAATGGGTTTCAAATATTTCTAAATCAAAGTAAGAAACCGAAGCAATAATGTGATCAAAAATATCAGAAAGAATGTATTCATAATTCTCAAATTTTTTGTCATGAGAAAAAGCATAAATTTCTAAAGGAATGCCATTTGGAGTAGGTTGCAATTGACGGCACAATAAAATCATATTTTTGTTAATGCCTGGATGATGTTCTAAATAGCAAGTAATGTACTTTCTAAAGATTCCAAAGTTTGTTAGATTTCGACCATTAATTAGCAACGATTTATCAATAGAATGGAGTGCATTAAATTTATTTATTTCAACTAATTTAGTTTCAAGGTAATGATTTATTAATTCGATTTTTTTTAGATTTTCGACTTCTTCATCTTCTAGAAAACGAATACTTTTCGTTTTAATTAACACGTGTCTTTTCAGCCTTCTTCCATCAGAAGTCAACATTCCTCGCCAATTTCTAAAAGAATCCGAAATCAAGCTGTACGTGGGAATAGTAGTTGTGGTATTATCAAAATTACGCACTTTTACGGTAGCTAAATTAATTTCAATTACATCTCCATCGGCTCCATATTTGTCAAAAGTAATCCAGTCTCCAATGCGAACCATGTCGTTGAGAGATACTTGAACACTGGCCACAAATCCTAAAATGGTATCTCTGAAAATTAATATGATTATGGCAGAAATCGCCCCTAAAATTCCTAATAATTCATTTTGATTAATGGAAAAAATTTTTGAAATAATAATAGCTATCCCAATCGTCCAAAAGACAATCATAATTACTTGAATGTAACTGTCAATGGGTTTGTCGCTAAATTTTGGAATCTGTTTGAGGTGCTCTTGCAAAGCATTAAAGATGGTTCTTACGATCCAAAGCACTAATAATACGATATAAACGCCTACTAGTTTTCCAAAAATAGACTCCCAATATACATAATCACTTAATATTATTGGAACGGATTTATAAATGAATAAAAGAGGAATTAGGTGTGCAATATATTTTGCTGTTTTATTGGAAACTAATAAATCATCAAATTTTGTTTTGGTTTTTTTAGCAATCAATGCCATAACAGTAACCAAAATAAGTCTAAAAATTACATAAATAGAATAAGCTAAAACACATAAAATTAAACTGTTAATCAGTAAACTTGCATAGGATGAAAAGTTTTCACCCAACCCCCATTTTTTTAATAAAGGATAGCACCATCCAAATAGTTCTTCGGTTAGATTAAGCATCTCTTAAATATTTTTTTTCTACATAAAAAGTTCCGAAGGGTAGCAATGAAGCCAAACAGATTACTGCTAGTTTTGTCAAGGACCAGTTTTGTTCAAATTTTAAAATAAGCGCAAATATTAGATAGCCAATGAATAATAAACCATGCGCCATTCCGATAATGCGTACTAAAAAATCTATGCGATAAGCATAAGCAAAAAACAGTAATGTAAGTAAGGAAATTCCTTCTAAAAGTGCAATTATCTTAAAAAAAGTAGTCTTTGTCATTAGGAGTATTTTAGGGTACAAAATTAAGTATTTATCATTCAATAAAAGAATACAATAATAAACTATTTACTTTTGTAGTAAATAGTTAACGAATATGAGCAAAAGAGAGCTGAAAAAATATTTAATCGAATTAGACAAAGAGGAATTAGCCAATCAATTAGTTAGTCTTTACGATAAATTCCCTGCGGTAAAAACCTACTATGATTTTGTATTTAATCCAAAGGAGGTCGAATTGGTAAGAGCATGTAAATTGAAAATAGCAAATGAATATTTTCCAATAAAAGGGAAAAGACCCAAAGCCAGACGTTCCATTGCCCAAAAGTTCATTAAACATTTTCAAATATTAGGGGTGGACAGTTATTGCATTGCCGATGTAATGTGTTTTGCTATCGAAATCGCACAAACATTTTCAAGTGAGAAACCAGTTAAACAAGAATTATTTTGTAAAAGTATGTTTTCATCATTAGAACAAGCAATTCAATTTTGCATTAAACAAGGAATACATACTGATTTTAAACCCAGATTTAAAGCAATACAATTAGAAGCGGCTACTCAAGACTGGTATAATAAAAATAATTTTGAAGAGGCTTTGACCTTTATTGAATATTAAATAATATTTATGAATTTTCGACATTGAATTAACTCTTTTTAGGTGTATTTTTGCAAAAATCCAGACAAAAAAATGCCTCAAAAGGATACAGAACTTGAATTAGAAGAAAAAAAAGAGCTTTACGAGTATCAAAGAGGGGATATAGATGCCATTTTTGAACGATTAGATAATGCCCCCAACAATTATCATTTGCTCTATCAACTTCCTACAGGTGGGGGAAAAACCGTTATTTTTTCAGAAATAGTTAGGCAATATTTATCCAAACATAATAAAAAAGTTGTCGTATTAACTCATCGCATTGAGCTTTGTAAGCAAACTTCAAAAATGCTTAAGGGTTTTGAGGTAAAAAATAAAATCATCAATAGTAAGGTCAAGGAATTACCCGATCAAAATGAATATTCATGTTTTGTGGCAATGGTAGAAACCTTGAAAAATAGGATTAATGATGAAAAATTGCACATTGATAATGTAGGATTAGTGATTATTGATGAAGCTCATTACAATTCTTTCAGAAAATTGCTTAGCTCCTTCACCAACGCATTTATACTGGGAGTGACCGCCACACCGCTTAGTTCCAATATTAAATTACCAATGAATGAGAATTACGATGAATTAATCGTAGGTGATACAATCTCTTCATTAATAGATAATGGTTTTTTAGCTAAGGCAATCACTTATAGTTATGATGTTGGACTTACCTCATTGAAAGTGGGAATAAATGGTGATTATACCGTAAAATCATCAGATGATTTGTATTCCAATATGGTCATGCAAGAAAAGTTGTTGCATGCCTATAATGAAAAATCATTGGGTAAAAAGACTTTAATTTTTAATAACGGAATTAGTACTTCTTTATATGTTTACGAAACTTTTAAAGCCGCAGGATATGGGATACGGCATTTAGATAATACTTGTAGTAGCGAGGAGCGTAAAGATATTTTGAGTTGGTTTAAGAAAACTCCTAATGCAATTTTGACCTCCGTTGGAATTTTGACCACCGGTTTTGATGAGCCAACCGTTGAAACTATTATTTTAAATCGTGCTACAAAATCACTGACTTTATACTATCAAATGATAGGGCGTGGTTCAAGAAAATTGTCTAATAAAGACAACTTTACAGTAATAGACTTAGGAAACAATGCCGCTCGTTTTGGTTTATGGAGCAGCCCCGTAGATTGGCAACATATTTTTAAATCGCCAGAATTTTATTTAGAAAACTTGCGCGATGATTTAGAAATAGAAATGCATTTCAAATACCAAATGCCACCAGAATTAAGAGCTAAATTTGCCATGACTGATGACATTTCCTTTGACGTTGAATTAGAACATCGAAAGGCAATTTCTGAAAATAAACGATCTAAAATTGTTATTGAAAAATCAATTGAACAACATGCTTTAATGTGTGTTAATAACGCCTCTGATTTATTGGAATCTAAAAAATTGGCAAGAGAACTTCAAGATGATATTGAATGCAGAATGAGACGGTATTCAAATTGTTTGAGTCATTGTAGTAAAAACTATAAAGAATGGTTGATAGAGGATTATAAAATAAAACTCAATTTACTGATTGGAAAGAAAATTCGAGAAGCTTCATTCGAATAATTTGTTTACCCACTTTTTATTTATAAGTAGTTGTAAAATAGCTATTTATGTAATTAATCGTCAATTGTATTAATTGGTCGGATGTTTTTTTTATGTAGTAAATCGACACCTACATTTGTTTAAAAACTTCAATAATACAAAATAATTCTACAGAGTAATTAAGACTCCAAAGCTTTATCGAGGTTATTAATTACTTATTTAAACTGTTTCAAGCCGTATGAAAAATAATTATAGTGTTCTGTTAATACTAGAAGGAACTTATCCCTTCAATGGTGGCGGAGTTTCAACTTGGGCACATATGTTGTGTAATGATATAAAAAATGTAGACTATTATCTGTATTCAATCAATGCTAATTTTGAAGAAAACCCAAAATATTCTCTAAGTGATTCGGTAAAAAAAATTGTTCAAGTTCCCTTATGGTCTCCATTAGAACCTCATGAGTTGATTGATTATGCAATTCCATACTATGAATTTATAAAACGAAAAGAGATTGACGATTCAGAAGCAGTTAGGACTGAATTTATTCCCTTATTTGATAGGCTAATACAAACCATCTATTTGGACACCAATAATCCAGTTAGCTTAGATGAAATACTTTGCTTAATGTGGCAATTTTTTCAAAATCATGATTATAAAAAAACAATGAAGAGTACCTTGGTTTGGGATGCTTATTGTGCTAATATTTCTGAAGTTATTTTAAAAGAAAACGATCAAGATGTTACGTTATACGACTTGACAGTCGGAATGAGATGGTTGTATCGATTTTTAATTCCCTTATCTATTGATGTTCCAAAAGCAGATATTTCCCACTTAACAATTTCTGGATTTCCTGTAATTCCTGCTTTGGTTCTTAATTATAAATATGGAACACCCATTATAGCTACTGAACATGGTGTTTTTATACGCGAGCGATTGTTAGCAATTAATACCTCTGAATATTCTTTTTTTTTAAAAAAACTCTTAATTAAACTATCAGAATCCATAACAGAATTAGTTTATCACAAGGCCGCATTGATTCTTTCGGTTAATAAATTTAATATTTTATGGGAAAAATTATACCATGCAAATCCAAACAAAATCGAGGTAATCTATAATGGAATTGATCATGAACTCTTTTCTCCTTCACCAAAACCAGAACATTTAAGAGGAATTCCAACAGTGGTTGCAGCGGCCAGAATATTTGAACTTAAAGATATTTTAACCATGATTTTGTCCTGCAAAGAAGTTAAAAAAGAAATTCCGAATGTCAAATTTTTAGTTTACGGAGACAAAACTGCTGTTCCCGAATATACTAAGGAATGCGAACAATTAATTTGCGATTTAGGATTAGAATCTAATTTTATTTTAGCGGGGTATCATCAAAAGCCACATTTGATTTTTTCGGAGGGAGATATTTCAATATTAACCTCAATTTCAGAGGGTTTTCCATACACGGTTTTAGAATCCATGAGTTGTTCTATCCCTGTTGTTTCCACAGATGTTGGAGGCGTGACTGAAGCTTTAGACGTTTCCTGTGGGTTTATTTGTAAACCAAAGAATTATGTAGAAATTGGAAAAAGGGTAATCGAATTATTGCAAAATGAACCCCTGAGAATTCAAATGGGTATTAATGCTCGAAAAAAAGTAATTGAAAACTTCACAATTGGGAAATTTATTAAGGAATATGAATTGGCCTACCAAAAAGTGTATAATAGCCACTATGAACAACTAACAACTCCAGTATTATTAACCATTGAAGAACATCAAGAAGCATCATAATTGTAAAGCACTATGGCAATAAAACACGAAAATATAAGAAAACTATTACTTGAAGTAAAAGAAAAATTAGGAATTCCAGTAAGTAATAAAGTGGTTCGAGCAACAATAGAGTCATTAGGAATTCGCAATATTGATGTGGAAGAGGATTTTGGATTACCAACAATGGGATCGTTATCTGAGGTTATTTATTATGAATTAATTACAAATGAAGAACATAAGAATGCGCGGAATAAAAAAGAATTAGAAGTAAATAGAAAAGTTAAAAAAACAATCCAACTCTCCGATTATTTAAGAGTTAAAGCATCAATTTTCGCCTATTATTATCCATTAGGAATCTTACATTTATTACCTGTTTTTTTACAGATTGCAGCGATTGTAATTTTTGGATATTCGCTTTGGACCTTTATTGGATTTAATCATGTACAATCGACAGCAGTGGTTTTGGGTGTAATAATTGGACTAATTACTACGGCTGGATTCGTACAAGTAATAGGTAGGCAGGCCTCTTTTTATTGGAATCACGATGACTTTTTTATGACAAAAAAAACAATTTCCTATTTATTAAAAGTTGGAGTTAGTTCGCTATTTGTCCTTTTGATTCTGATGTTTTTCAGTAATTCAGTTCTGCATTTATATCCTTTTAGTGTATTGTTGATCGTAATTTCTTATGCTTTTTTAATTGGCTGTTTGCTTTTGACTTTGGCTCCTTTACACACAATAAAACAACGATGGGTAATAACCGTTGCTATTTTTTCTGGCACTGTTACAGCAATATTTTTGAAAACTAGAACGAATATTTCTATTTATTATTCGCACTGGATTGGAATTTCAACTGCCATATTGATCTCTGGGGTTTTTCTTTTACTTTTTTTTAATAAATACCTTCAATACAATAAAAATAAAACGGCCACGATACTTAAGTCTTCGGTATTGATATATCATAATTATAACTACTTTTTATATGGGTTATTCTTGTATTTTTTCATCTTTATTGATCGAATTTTAGCATGGACCTCAACGATTAATGGCCAATTGCCCTATGTAATTTATTTTGAAAAAAACTACGAACTCGGAATGGATTTGGCAATTCTTGTATTTTTGTTACTTTCTGGTGTATTAGAATATGGGGTAGCTTCCTTTAGTAAATTCCTTGATGTTGGTCAAAAAAATAATTCCTTTTCTAATTTAAAACAATTCAATTCAAGCCTACTAAATATGTATTGGCAACAAGTAGGGATGTTAGTAGGAACGGCAATACTATTATTTGTCTTATTGTATTTTATACTTTTTTCTCCATATGGGTATCAGTCTCATTTTAGTGAAGCTTTAGATAGTGTAAGTATCAATGTTAGTTTGTTAGGTGGATTTGGATATATTTTTTTGGCATGGGGAATGCTGAATTCATTGTATCTTTTTACGCTTGGCCAACCCACGAAATCAGTCAAAGCAATTCTTTTCGCTTGTTTAGTTAACGCATTCATTGGATTGTTTTTCAGTCGATTTATAGCCTATGAATATAGTGTAGTTGGAATGGTTTCTGGTTCAGTTTGTTTTATGATTGTAACGCTAAAAGCGGTTGTTGATTACCTGAAAAACCTTGATTATTACTATTATGCCGCTTATTAAATTATTATTATTGATAATGCCTTCGTTGGTAGTTTCAGATGAATTTCGAAATAAACCTATTTCAAAGTCGATACTCGTATGCTATGGTAGGTTAGAGCCAGCGCTAATAAATGGATACGACCTATTAATCATTGAAGCAACGTATTACTCTATTTATGAAGTAAACAGATTAAAAGCCCAAAACGGCAAAGTCATCGCCTATATAAGTTTGGGCGAGATAAATTCAAGTTCGCCCTATTTTCCAAAATTTAAAGATTATTTTATTGGAAAAAATGAAACATGGAATAGCCATTATCTAAATCTCAAATCTAAGGAAGTTGGAGAGATACTATTAGATATGATTTCCGCAATAATGAGCAAAGGTTTTGATGGATTATTTTTTGATAATGTAGATAATTTCTCTAGCTACGGACCTCAATTTCAACAAAAACAAGAACTCATCAATCTTTTAAAAGAAATAAATACCAAATATCCGAAACACTTTTTCATACAAAACTCGGGCATTGAATTAGTTCCAAGTACGGCTGAGTTTATCGATGCCTTGGTCATGGAATCAGTAATTACCAATTATACTTTCGATTCAAGTGGTTATAAACTTAGAGCGGTTGATCATGCTGATGTAACCCTTAACAAATTAGAAGTATTGAAAAAAAAATACAGGTTACCAATTATTTTGATTGAATATTCCGATTCCACGAACTTAAATGATGCCATCCAATCGAAAATGCGCACTTACAATTTTGATTATTTCATTGGTAATATTAGTCTGTTAACTATTCCTCAATTTTTAAATTAATTTCAATGCCAATAAGTAGCTCCATCATTATCGGTTTTCTTAGGTTAAGTCTATTGGTTTTAATTCTTTTTTATGTAAACAAAAAATGGATTAACCCATTATCGACCAATACTTTTTTAGATTTTATAGTATTTCAATGGTTTAAATATGGGAGTGTTACTGGAATGGTACTTTTTGTAACCGTACAGTTAAACATTTATGATCTTCTGAATTGTTTGTTGTTGTTGTCTTTAATAATCACAATTGAAACTATTGGATTTCTAAATATTAGAAATCCGATAACCTATTTTGAAATAAAATTTAAGGAACTCGTACATCATTTAATTCATCGAATTGAATTACATAAATCAGGAAAACCATGGATTAATTCGAAACAACCTCAGAAAATTAATTTAAGGAAAGTTATGTCGGCGCTAACAGTCCCTGTTTTGGCTAGCTCCACTTTTATTGCAATTTTTTATTTTATTAAATATGATTTGTTTACCCTTTCAAATGGATGGATTTCGGACTTACAAAAAATGACTAATTTAGATTCACAGCTATGGTTTTCAACAGATATGAACACGCCCAGTTCATTGTCTTACAGCAGTTTTTATGCAAAAATTACGGATGTAAGCCCAGAAACAGCACTTCAATCAATTGGAATAGTTGAAGCAGTTTTACTTACTATTATTTTATTTTGGGTAATTAAAAAAATCACCTTTTCTAATTATTTTGCGCCATTTATTGCGGCATTTTCCTTCGCTTTAATTTATGTATTAACTCCAATCAATATTAATTTTATACTTGAAAATAAACCCACTTATTTAGCACTTACTTTTGCACTACCTGCAATGGTTTTTTCATTGAAAACTACCCTTTTAAAAGTGAATCGATATTTGCTTTTTTGTCTGTTTTTACTCGTTTTTTTAGTAGTTGCGATTATTGATTTATTCACTTTTTTCATTCTCATTCCGCCTTTTTTAATCATTGCGATACTTTTTAATTGGTATAAGTATTCCAGTAGGTTTTGGTTTATTATTTTGTCCTATCTTTTTTCAAGTGCTATTATTTTAACATTTTACTCCATAATTTGTTATTACTTCAAAACTGATTACTACCAATTTTTACACACTAATTTACTTTCTACTAGTACCTATATTTATGCGCCTCAATTACTAATGTCAATGTCAAAATTGGTCAGTTTGTATTTAGTAAGTGCCTTTTTTGGTTTGGTACTTGTTTCCAAATTCATAGTAATAAACAAAGAAAATTGGAAAGCATCCTTTGTTTTCTTGCTCTATTTTATTGTATTATTAAGTGCCGGATTACTTAAAAACTCATGGATTGACTCTGACTTAATTAGTCAATCTTTTCCAGTATTTATTCCATTATTAATCGGAATCAATACGGCCTTAGTGATACGGAGCATGAAGTCTTTAATTCTAAAATTAAAAGGCTTTAAAATGTATTTTATTTGGCTTTTTCTGTTCCTTTTTATTGGCTTTGCCTATTATTTTCAAAAACCTAACCTTGATAAATTTGAAAAATCGAAACAAATTTCAATGGAAATTGTGAAGGCATACGATCAAATTTGGGACACTTTTTTTCCATTTTCCTACTCAGTGGTGAACATAAATGAAACTCAATTATTTAGTAAAAACAAACATTATTTTATGAGCTATTCGTTTTTCATGAAGGAATATCAAATTCAAGATTCAATATATTTTAGCCATCATAAAGATTCTCGTTTTTTTACTAAAAATCCACAAAGTGTAATTCCAAAAAGCGTGTTGCTTTTTATTTATAAAAATAAATCTCCTGATGAAACCATTTATTCTCATCAACAACTATCGAATCAATTATTTAGTTTAGAACGCAAGGGGAGAGGGGTATCTCTTTTTTATAGTTGTGATGAGTTTGATGTTTATGAGTTAATAAACGAACCAAAATCAAGTAAAGTTATAGATTTAATTTTTTAATTATGAAAGAAATATCAAACAAATTCAAGAGCGCTATTAGCCTACTATTTTTTTTTAGTTTTATTTTAATGATGACTAATTGCGGAACCATTGATAGTTTCGATTCAGACAATTTTACTTTATTTGATGAAGAAACTAATGGCGAAAATCAATTTCGGCCTTATTCGACCAAACCGATTCAACCGCCTTTAATTGAATTTATTATAGATTATAGAGATAGCGAAAGTGTTCGTATTGATCAAAATTTAAACAAAGTCTGTGATTACACCAAACTACCGTATCAATCGGTGAACATGAAAAAATGGAATAATAACCCTGTTATTTCCTCATCAACTCGAGTGCTTTGTGTTGCCGGAACTGCTGCACTAAGTACTACCGCAATAGAAGCTATCATTGATTTTGTAGCAAATGGGGGAACTTTCTTTATTCCTATGGCGACCGAAGATAAACGAATTGCATTTCTTCTCGGTTTCAAACCAGATGCTGATTATTCTACTGACATTACCTCCAAAGGATTTCGTTTTTTAAAACCATTATTACCAAACTTTACTAATTTAGATTTAAATAAAAACGAAGTTCATTATGGGTTTGCAAAAGAAAATTTCAATAATAATGTTACTTTTTTGGCAACAGCCGTTAACCAAACTTCCTATCCAACAGTAATTGAAAATAAAATTGGTTTGGGAAAAGTAATCCTATTTAATACTCGTAAATCATTTGAAAAAAGGGATAGAGCTTTTTTGTTTTCAGGAGTTTTAATTGGTTTAGAAGGAATTCCATATCCCATTGCCAATGTTTCAACAATTTTTTTAGATGATTTTCCATGTCCACTTTTTGATATAAAAGCAGAACCAATTGCTTCAGAAATGAATTTGACTACTACTGAATTTGTTAAAAGAGTATGGTGGCCCGACATGCTTTCGTTGGCAAAAAAATATTCCATAAGCTATTCTGTAATGCTAACCTTTGATTATAAAAACAAAGTAGTTCCGCCGTTTACTTTTGATCAATGGGATAAAAATAAAATTAAAGCTAAAAAAAATAATGAGATTTTAAGCAACTGGTTTGTTTTAGATGCTGCAAAAAATGGTCATGAATTAGCATTTCATGGATATAATCACGTGCAATTAATGGCAGATTTATGGGAAAATCAAGATTTTATTGCGACCTCTTTAAATTCGGTAAAAAAAAAATGGGAGTTAAGCAATTTTGGTAAAGCACCAATCACGTATGTCCCACCATCTAATAATATTGATAATGAAGGTATTGACCAACTTAAAAAAAACATGCCTACACTAAAATATTTGTGCAGCATTTATAATGGGGATTTGAAGGATGGAGGGAATAGAGAATTTGATATGGAACCGTTTAATAAAGGTTTTTTTGATTTTCCTAGGACTACAAGTGGGTTTTATTTGAGTAATGACGAGCAATACGATATGCAATCCACCTACTTATATACGGGTGTTTGGTCGCACTTTGTTCATCCAGATGACGTTTACCAAATTGAAGATGAAAAGGATGCTTTAAGCAATAATTATCATTCAAGAAACCATCTTGGACTTGGATGGTATAAGTCTAAAGAAAAAAAAAAAGGAATGTATTATGAATTTAATACCCTATTAAAAAAATTCACCTATAATTATCCACAAGTTCGTTTTTTAAATGCGGGCGATGCAGCTAACATAGTTTTTGATTGGAGAGCCTCTGCTTTCAGTCATGAAAACAACGACGCATTTTATACCGTTAAAGAATTAAACAATGAGAATTCTATATCCAATTCACAATATTGGTTTTTATATGTTTCAGAATCAAATAGTGAAAAAGTTCAAAAATCTTTTCAAAAAAACGTGATTCGATTTTCAAAAATCCCCTATTTGAAAGGGTATTTGTATTCTATTCATACCAAAACTTCAAGGCTAACGTTGCCTGATTTGAATCAAAAAAATCCAATAAATAAAAATTACATAGACCAAGTAAGGTCATTACACTATTCCTATAAACAAAAAGTAAAACTATTTCAACAGGAGGAACAATGGGTAGATGATTCTGATGAAAAGTTAAAAATTGAAATTTCGAATCTTAAACAAAAAATGGATTCTGAAAGTACTATTGATACACTAACTTGGAATACTTATGCGCGCTATTTGGTATGGAGTGATAGGGGTAATGAAGTTTGGGAGCTTTTAGAAAAAAAGTGTACTAAATTTCCAATTAAAGAAAATGTAATGTATTCTAAAGTTTTGAACACGATTGTAGAATATCCCAATGAATTAGTTTATGAAAAATGGCTTTCCGCACAAATGCTTTATACTCCCAATGATTCTGAATTGTTAAATAGCTATATTGCTTCCTTTTATACTTCAGAAAATCAAGAGAAAATTAAGACGGCATTATTGAATTTATTGAAAGTTGATTCAAGTCAAGAAGCGTACATTCAATTCATTCAGTTTTTACTCACTTACGAACCAGAAAAGGCACTTTTAGAATTGAAATTGAAACCTCCATGTTTGGAGTTACAAAGCCTTGCCACTGAAATTACTTGGCTCTATGCAGATGCAAATCAACTTCAAAAAGCTTATGATTGGTCAGTTTGTAGTAAAGAAATACCGTTTGAAACAACCCTATTTTGGCTTATTGAATTAAAGGAATACGACCAAATAGAAAAAGCGTTTGTAGAATACACTAAAAAAGTTCCTAATGACACAAAAATAATTGCAATAATGTGCGCTATGTATCATGAAATCGGAAAGTTCAAAGAGGCATGGATTTTAGCAAATTCAATGGAAGAAGGTGCTGAAAAAGAAAATTTAAGAGCTAATTTGAACAAAGATGTTCTGTATGTTGAGGCTGAATTACAACAAGAATTAATCAATGAATATCCATTGTTTTTTTACCCCGACGTTTTAAATTCTCTCATTAGAATGAACCGTAAAGAAAAAAGTAATTTCATAGCAATCGCCTCGTCACTTGAAACAAACCGACAAAATGCATCAGCTCTTAAAAATCTAGTTTCTTATAATTTTTTCGACAAAAAAAGTAATATTCATTCGGTTGCAACTACCCACAGTAAAATGTATCACATTGCCTATGAAATTGATGATATTGACAATAAGACTCACACGCTTTTCGGACTGCAGTATCAATTTAATAATTCACAAGTTTTTGAAAAATTGCAGTATTGGTCAAGAATTAGAGCCGAGTATAGCGACGCTGATGATTATTATTTCCAATTAGGTATGGGTGCAACGTTGGCTAGAAACAAATGGTTTAGGTCAGCAGAATTAAAATTTTTTCCAGTTGAAACAGGACCAGGATACAGCAAAAACATATACCAACTACAAGGAAATTTTTATCAAGACGGGTATCTTTTTAAGTTTTTAAATGTCAGTTTATCGCTAGAAGCAGATTATTATCTACCAAGTAAAAAGTCTTCAGTTGCTCAAATTTCCGAATCCTATCAAATTTCCTCAATTGGTAAAATTGTATTTGATGATGGGAGGGAAGTAAAATCAAAACTTTTGCCTTTCATTGAAACTGCTTTTACAACAGCTTCTATAGGCACGGCAGCTGTTAATCCCTCGTCTGGTTATCCTTATTGGATTATTCCTAAACGCTTTTTTGCAGGGGGAGGTCTTGGATGGAAGTTTGGTAAAACGGATAGTAATTTCACTTCAAGGATAGAAGTTGCCTGGTTTTATGATGATTATAGTGAAGAATTTAAGCGTTTTATCGGAGAATTATCGTATCAAATTTTTGATTATACTGCAATTACAACTTCTTTTGAATTTTATAATCAATCGGAGTTTTACTCTAATGCCATACAATTTGGTGTAAAATATAACTTGAAAAAAAAATCAAAAAAATAGTGATTACTACTTTGAAGTAATAATCACTATAATAGTAACTAAATTATTGATAATCATCTATTTACAATAAATTTAATTGTTTATTTTGCTCCGT
>JBIHZQ010000030.1:0-21656 GCA_044231345.1 Flavobacterium sp. | reverse complement strand
CATCAATCGTAAAGAATACGAAGGTGTTAATCTTGATACACTTCAATTATTAGTTGACAATGGTTCTATTACGGATACTGTAGATATGTCTGTATTCGTTTCTAATCGATTAGCTACCAAAAATGAAATCGTTAAGATTTTAGGTAGAGGTGAATTAAAAGCAAAATTAAAGGTAACTGCTCATAAATTTACTGCTACTGCCAAGGCCGCTATTGAAGCTGCTGGTGGAGAAGCCGTAACACTTTAATTTTCAAGAAAATGAAGAAATTTATTGAATCATTAATTAATGTTTGGAAAATTGAAGAATTAAAAAATAGAATTCTTATCACATTAGGACTTTTATTAGTTTATCGTTTTGGTGCTCAAGTAACTCTTCCAGGTATTGATGCAACTCAATTAGCTAATTTGGCTGGTCAGACAGAAAAGGGAATTGGTTCAATTCTCGACATGTTTACTGGAGGTTCATTTTCTAAAGCATCTGTATTTGCATTAGGAATAATGCCATACATTTCTGCTTCTATTGTTGTTCAATTAATGGGAATTGCGGTTCCTTACTTACAAAAACTTCAAAGCGACGGAGAAAGTGGTAGAAAGAAAATTAATCAAATTACTCGTTGGTTGACTATTGGTATTACTTTGGTTCAAGGACCGGGTTACATATATAACCTTTACAAAACGTTACCCAATAGTGCTTTCCTTTTAGGTTTTGATTCCTTTGCGTTTTTGTTTTCATCAGTTATTATTCTAGTTACAGGTACTATTTTCGCTATGTGGTTAGGAGAAAAAATTACTGACAAAGGAATCGGTAATGGGATATCACTATTGATTATGGTGGGTATTTTAGCTAGATTGCCACAAGCTTTTATTCAAGAATTTACATCAACCATCACAAATAATAATGGAGGTCCAATGCTTTTGGTAATTGAAATTATTATTTGGTTACTTGTTATTATTTCTTGTGTGTTATTGGTGATGGCAATTAGAAAAATTCCTGTTCAATACGCTAGAAGAACTGTTTCTGGTGATTTTGAACAAGATATGATGGGCGGAAACAGACAATGGATTCCATTAAAACTTAATGCAGCTGGTGTAATGCCAATAATTTTTGCACAAGCGATAATGTTTATTCCTGCTGCTTTAGCTGGTCTTTCAAAATCTGATGTTTCAACTTCTATTGCAGGAGCGTTTAGTAATATGTTTGGTTTTTGGTATAATTTTGTATTTGCGACTTTAATTATTGTATTTACATTCTTTTACACCGCTATTACTGTTCCTACAAATAAAATGGCTGATGATCTAAAGAGAAGTGGTGGTTTTATTCCAGGTATTAAACCTGGAGTAGAAACTTCTGATTTTTTAGATAAAGTCATGTCATTAATTACATTCCCTGGTTCATTATTTCTTGCCTTAATAGCTGTGTTCCCAGCAATTGTAGTAAGTTTTGGTGTGCAACAATCTTGGGCAATGTTTTTTGGAGGTACGTCATTAATAATTATGGTTGGTGTTGCTATTGATACGATGCAACAGATTAATTCATATTTATTAAATAAGCATTATGACGGTTTGATGAAAAGTGGTAAAAATAGAAAAGCAGTAGCTTAATTTTTATGGCAAAACAATCAGCAATAGAACAAGACGGATCAATAATTGAAGCATTATCAAATGCTATGTTCCGTGTAGAGTTAGAAAATGGACATATTGTAATTGCTCATATTTCTGGAAAAATGCGTATGCATTATATCAAATTATTACCTGGTGATAAAGTGAAACTAGAAATGAGTCCTTATGATTTGTCAAAAGCAAGAATTACTTATAGATATTAACGGTTATTCACAATGAAAGTAAGAGCATCAGTAAAAAAGAGAAGTCCCGAATGCGTTATCGTACGAAGAAAAGGGAGATTGTACGTAATTAATAAAAAGAATCCTAGATTTAAACAAAGACAAGGATAGTTATGGCAAGAATTGCAGGGGTAGATATCCCAAAAAATAAGAGAGGTGTTATTGCACTAACCTATATCTTCGGATTAGGTAAAAGTAGAGCTATTGAGATTTTAGATAAAGCTCAAGTTAGCCAAGACAAGAAAGTTCAA
Organism: Flavobacterium sp.; assembly: GCA_044231345.1. Lineage (GTDB taxonomy): Bacteria > Bacteroidota > Bacteroidia > Flavobacteriales > Flavobacteriaceae > Flavobacterium. Next base: position 19,564 of record JBIHZQ010000030.1, on the reverse strand, counting down.
GATTGGAATGATGACGAGATCGGAGCAATTCGAGAAGCTGTATCATCATTTAAAATTGAAGGTGAACTACGTTCAGAAGTTTCTTTAAACATTAAACGTTTAATGGACATTGGATGCTATAGAGGTATTCGTCACAGATCTGGTCTTCCTTTAAGAGGGCAAAGAACTAAGAATAATTCTAGAACAAGAAAAGGTAAAAGAAAAACTGTTGCTAACAAGAAAAAAGCAACTAAATAACAAATAATATGGCTAAAGCAAGTACAAAAAAACGTAAAGTTATCGTTGAATCAACGGGTGAAGCTCATATTAGTGCAACTTTTAACAACATCATCATTTCTTTGACAAACAAAAAAGGTGAGGTTATTTCTTGGTCATCTGCTGGTAAAATGGGTTTTAGAGGTTCTAAAAAGAATACTCCATATGCAGCTCAGATGGCAGCAGAAGATTGCAGTAAAGTGGCTTTAGAAGCAGGACTTAAAAAAGTAAAAGTATATGTTAAAGGACCAGGTAATGGACGTGAGTCTGCTATTCGTTCTTTGCATAATGGTGGAATTGAAGTAACTGAAATTATTGATGTTACTCCAATGCCTCATAATGGATGTCGTCCTCCTAAAAGACGAAGAGTTTAATACTCAAAATATATATAGTATAACCTAGATAGAACGTAGATTATCGAAGGATAAGACCTGAATTCATAATCTCTATCTTAAAAATTTTAAAATGGCAAGATATACTGGTCCAAGTACAAGGATAGCTCGTAAATTTGGCGAAGCTATTTTCGGAGATGATAAATCTTTCGAAAGAAGAAATTACCCTCCTGGTCAACACGGGATGGCAAAAAAAAGAGGTAAAAAGTCTGAGTATGCTGTCCAGTTAATGGAAAAGCAAAAAGCTAAATATTCTTATGGAATTTTAGAAAAACAATTCAGAAATTTATTTGAAAAAGCATCTGCAACCAAAGGGGTTACAGGTGAAGTTCTTTTACAATTATGTGAAGCGAGATTAGACAATGTTGTTTTTAGAATGGGTATCGCTCCTTCAAGAAGAGGTGCTCGTCAAATCGTATCACACAGACATATCACCGTTAATGGTGAAGTAGTTAACATCCCTTCTTATCATTTAAAACCAGGTGATAAAGTATCAGTTCGTGAAAAATCTAAATCTTTAGAGGCCATCGATCGTTCATTAGCTAATTCAAGTCATGTATATGAGTGGATTACTTGGAATAATGATTTAAAAGAAGGTACTTTTGTTTCTGTTCCTGCAAGATTGCAAATCCCAGAAAACATTAAAGAACAATTAATCGTAGAATTGTACAACAAATAATAACTGACATTAGTCGAAATTTATGGCAATATTTAATTTTCAGAAGCCCGATAAAGTTATCATGATCGATTCAACCGATTTTGAAGGTAAATTTGAATTTAGACCTTTAGAACCTGGTTATGGATTAACTGTTGGTAATGCTCTTAGAAGAGTTTTGCTTTCTGCTTTAGAGGGATATGCAATTACATCCGTTCGCATAGAAGGTGTAGAGCATGAATTTTCAACTATCTCAGGAGTTGTTGAAGATGTTACAGAAATCATCCTTAATTTAAAACAAGTTCGTTTTAAACGTCAAATTGAAGATATCGATAACGAATCTGTAACTATTTCTGTTTCTGGTAAAGACCAATTAACTGCAGGTGATTTTCAAAAATTCATCTCTGGTTTTCAAGTTTTAAATCCAGAATTAGTAATTTGTAACCTTGACTCTAAAATCAATTTAAATTTTGAATTGACTATCGAAAAAGGTAGAGGTTATGTTCCTGCAGAGGATAATAAAAAACAGAACGTTGCAATAGGTACTATTTTTACAGATTCTATTTTTACTCCTGTAAAAAATGTAAAATATGCAATTGAAAACTTCCGTGTAGAGCAAAAAACAGATTATGAAAAATTAGTTTTTGAAATTAAAACTGATGGTTCTATAAATCCCAAAGATGCACTTACTGAAGCCGCTAAAGTATTAATTCATCACTTTATGTTATTCTCAGATGAGAGAATTACCTTAGAAGCTGACGAAATAGCTCAAACAGAATCGTATGATGAGGAATCATTACATATGAGACAATTGCTTAAAACTAAGCTTGTTGATATGGATTTATCGGTTAGAGCTTTAAATTGTTTAAAAGCAGCTGAAGTTGATACCTTAGGTGACTTAGTGTCATTCAATAAAAATGACCTAATGAAATTCCGTAATTTTGGTAAAAAATCGTTAACTGAATTAGATGAACTAGTTGCTGTTAAAAATTTGACCTTCGGAATGGACTTGGCAAAATATAAATTAGATAAAGAGTAATCTAATTTCGCTTTAAGCGAGATTAAATTTAAAATAGCAATGAGACACGGAAAAAAATTCAACCACTTAAGCAGACAAACGGGACATAGAAAAGCTATGTTAGCTAATATGGCTTGCTCATTAATTGAGCACAAACGTATTAACACTACTGTCGCTAAAGCGAAAGCGCTTAAACAATTTGTTGAGCCCTTAATCACAAAATCAAAAGAAGACACTACTCACAACAGACGTATCGTTTTTGCCAACCTTAGAAGTAAATACGCAGTAACTGATTTATTCAGAGATGTAGCTGCTAAAGTGGGTGATCGCCCAGGAGGTTATACTCGTATTATAAAAGTTGGAAATCGTTTAGGAGATAATGCCGATATGGCAATGATTGAATTAGTTGATTTCAATGAATTATATAATGGAGGTAAAAAAGAAGTTAAAAAAGCTAAAAGCCGTCGTGGTGGTAAAGCCAAAAAAACTGAAGAAGTTACTCCAGAAGCTACTGTAGAAGAAGCTACTCAAACCGAAGAAAACGCTGCAGAATAATTTAGTGAAATTCTTCATTTATTAACAAAGGCAAACTTGATAGTTTGCCTTTTTTTTTGTTTATTTGCAAAAAAATAGCCATGAAAAAATTAGTTCTTTTAGTTACTTTGTTTAGTATTTCTTTATCTTTTAGTCAATCAGCTGATATAAATCAGTCCTCTGGGGGTGATTATAACACTACTTTTTCTGGTGATTATAATAAAGGAGGAATGTGGATTCCAGGAGGGATTAAAAAAAATGAAATAACGGGTTCTTCTTACTTATTTTCTAATTGGAATGGAAATTATTTCATCAATACGGTGAATGGACAACAAAGACAGCTATTTAATCTTAATTATAACATCAGATCAAAGAAAATTGAATCTTTCATTTCTAAAGATTCAGTATTTCAATATGATTTATCGCAATTTGACTTTATTACTAAAAATAATATCAAATATAAAGTTATTAATAATGGACAATTACAAGGTCTTTTTCAAGAAGTAGCTATTGGATCAAAACTTTCAATCTATAAAGAAGCAACAGTTTCTATCCAAGAAGCAGTAACTAATCCGTTAACACAGCAAGCTATCGGGGATGATGTGTATATTATAAAGTATGTTTATCACTTTTATTCAAATGGAAACTACGTAACCAAGAAACTAAATAAAAAAAATATTTTAGAATTTTCAAACGATAAAAAGGAGTTAGTTAAAGAATTTGCTTCGGCAAATAATCTTGATTTCTCTAAAGACGATGATGTCAATAAGATATTGACTTATTATAATTCACTTTAATTAATAAAGGATAGACTATTAAGTTTATCCTTTTTTTTTATCTAATTATTTCTTGAATAATTTAGTTTTCTTTCTAAAAACAAATTTTATTTACTTCAATAATTAATATAAATTTGCAACACTATTAAATATCAAAAAAAGCATGAAATACACTACACGTAAACCAGCCATTCTTCTTTTAAGTGACGGAACTATTTTTCATGGAAAATCTATTGGAATTGAAGGCTCTGTTTTTGGAGAAGTTTGTTTTAATACCGGAATGACTGGGTACCAAGAAATTTTTACAGACCCATCTTATTATGGACAAATCATGGTGGCTACTAATCCTCATATTGGGAATTATGGTGTTAACGAAAATGAAGTTGATTCTGATGGAATAAAAATTGCGGGTTTAGTTTGTAAAAATTTTAGTTTTAACTATTCAAGACCTGACGCCTCAGAAAGCCTTTTTGATTATTTTGAAAAAGTAAATCTAGTGGCTATTTCTGATGTAGATACCAGAGCACTAGTGAGTTATATTAGAGATAATGGTGCTATGAATTCAGTAATTTCAACTGATGGCACTCCAATTGAGGAATTAAAAAAGAAGTTGGCTCTTGTTCCTAATATGAAAGGCTTAGAATTAGCTTCAAAAGTATCTACTAAAACACCTTACTTTTTTGGGAACGAGAAAGCTACTTACAAAATTGCAGCCCTTGATTTAGGAATAAAAACAAATATATTAAGATGTCTTGATTCAAGAGATTGTTACATTAAGGTATTTCCTTACAATACTTCATTCGAAGAGTTAAAAGCATTTAATCCAGATGGTTATTTCTTATCCAATGGACCAGGCGACCCTGACCCGTTGAAAGAAGTTCAAGAAGTAACAAGAGAAATTTTAGCTACTGACAAACCTGTTTTTGGCATCTGCCTTGGTCACCAAATGATTGCTTTAGCAAATGGAATACCAACTTATAAAATGTTTAATGGGCATCGTGGAATTAATCATCCGGTGATGAATATTATTTCAGGAAAAGGGGAAATCACCTCTCAAAATCATGGTTTTGCAGTAAATAGAGAGGAATTAGAAAATCACCCCGATTTTGAAATCACTCATTTGCATCTAAATGATGGAACTGTTGCTGGTATGAAAATGAAAAATAAAAGGTGCTTTTCTGTTCAGTACCATCCAGAGGCAAGTCCAGGGCCTCATGATGCGGCATATTTATTTGATCAATTTATTGAAAACATTAAATCTTCTATCAACTAAAACGTTTGAGTTAATAACATTACCCAATTTTTTTCTAATAATAATAAAGTTAGAATATATTTGTAATACAAAAATTAAACAAAATTTAAAGCAATTTATATGAGTATTATCATCAAAGTTCATGCAAGACAAATATTTGATTCAAGAGGAAATCCAACGATTGAAGTTGATGTAATTACTGAAAATGGCGTGTTAGGAAGAGCAGCCGTTCCCTCCGGAGCATCAACAGGAGAGCACGAAGCAATGGAATTACGTGACGGTGGAAAAGCTTTTTTAGGCAAAGGCGTTCTTAAGGCAGTTGAAAATGTGAATACAAGTATTGCATCAGAATTATTAGGTATTTCCGTTTTTGAACAAAATTTAATCGACCAGACGATGATTGATTTGGACGGAACTCCAAACAAATCTAATCTAGGAGCGAATGCTATTCTAGGTGTTTCTTTGGCGGTAGCTAAGGCAGCTGCTAACGAGTTAGGATTGCCTTTATATAGATACATTGGCGGTGTTTCTGCTAATACATTACCAGTTCCAATGATGAACATAATTAATGGAGGTTCCCATTCGGATGCTCCAATTGCTTTTCAAGAGTTCATGATTATGCCAGTAAAAGCAACTTCTTTTTCTCATGCTCTGCAAATGGGAACAGAAATATTTCATCATCTTAAAAAAGTATTGCACGATAGAAACCTCTCTACTGCGGTAGGTGACGAAGGTGGGTTTGCTCCCAACCTTGCTGGAGGAACAGAGGATGCATTAGACACAATAAAAAAAGCAGTTGAAAATGCTGGATATAAATTTGGTGATGAGATAATGATTGCCCTTGATTGTGCCGCATCTGAATTTTACGTTGATGGCAAATACGATTATGCTAAATTTGAAGGAGCTACTGGAAAATGTAGAACATCAAGAGAGCAAGCAGAATATTTAGCTTCATTAGCAGCGAACTATCCAATTATTTCTATCGAAGATGGAATGTATGAAGACGATTGGGAAGGATGGAAATACCTAACGGAACTAATTGGAAACAAAATTCAATTAGTAGGGGATGATTTGTTTGTAACAAACGTGCAACGCTTGTCCAGAGGGATTAATGAAAATATCGCCAATTCTATTTTGGTAAAAGTAAACCAAATCGGAACATTAACCGAAACAATTTCAGCAGTTTCAATGGCGCATAATGCTGGATATACTTCAGTAATGAGTCATCGTTCAGGTGAAACAGAAGATACCACTATTGCAGATTTAGCTGTGGCGTTGAATTGTGGACAAATAAAAACAGGTTCCGCTTCTCGTTCTGATAGAATGGCAAAGTACAATCAACTTTTGCGTATCGAAGAAGAACTAGGAACTACGGCTTATTTTCCTGCTCAAAAAGCGTTTAAAATTAAATAAATCAATACGTTTTTAAATATTAAAAACCCGATAAATTCATTTTTATCGGGTTTTTCAGTTATTGGTATACTAATTTTGCATATTTAACAAATTATTCACGAAAACGGTGTAGTATTTCTTTTTTAATTAATTCGAAATTTCTTAAATTTGTTAACGAATAAAGTATCAAGATTAATTTCCATAAAAAACATGTCAAAAACAGCAGTATTAGAATTAGAAGGTAAAAAATTTGAGTTTCCTGTAATTGTAGGTAGCGAAAATGAAGTAGCTATCGATATCAATAAATTAAGAGATTTAACCGGTGCTATTACGTTAGATCCAGGATATAAAAACTCGGGTTCTTGTAAAAGTGAAATCACCTTTTTAGACGGTGAAGATGGGATTTTGCGATACCGTGGATATGCTATTGAAGATTTGGCCGATAAAGCTAATTTTCTTGAAGTCTCCTATCTTTTAATTTTTGGGGAATTACCAACTGCTGCTCAATTGTCTCAATTCGAAACCGACATTAGAAAATACACTTTGGTGAATGAAGAAATGAAAAACATCATTGATGGTTTTCCAAAAAACGCTCACCCAATGGGAGTTTTGTCATGTTTAACAAGTGCATTAACTGCGTTTAACCCTAAATCGGTAAATGTTGAAAATGAAAAAGAAATGTATGAAGCAGTTTGCAAAACAATCGGGAAATTCCTTGTTATTGCGACTTGGACGTACCGAAAAAGTATGGGATATCCATTAAATTACTACGACAATACAAAAGGATACGTGGATAATTTTATGCGATTAATGTTTGAATTACCAACAGAACCCTATCATGCAGATCCCGTAGTCATCAGTGCATTGAATAAATTGTTTATCCTTCATGCTGATCACGAGCAAAATTGTTCTACTTCAACAGTACGAATGGTAGGTTCTTCACATGCAGGGTTATTCGCTTCCATTTCTGCAGGAGTTTCTGCACTTTGGGGACCACTTCATGGCGGTGCCAATCAAGCTGTTTTGGAAATGTTAGAAGAAATTCAAAATAATGGTGGAGATGCAGACAAATATTTGGCGAAAGCAAAAGATAAAGAAGATCCATTTCGTCTGATGGGCTTTGGTCACCGGGTTTATAAAAATTTTGACCCAAGAGCGAAAATAATTAAAAAAGCTGCCGATGAAGTTTTAGCCACTTTAGGAGTGAACGATCCTATTTTAGCAATTGCTAAGAAATTGGAAGAATCCGCTTTAGTTGACGAGTATTTTGTTTCTCGAAAATTATATCCAAATGTAGATTTCTATTCGGGTATTATTTACCGAGCTTTAGGAATTCCTACGGATATGTTTACGGTACTTTTTGCAATTGGTCGCCTACCAGGTTGGATCGCACAATGGAAAGAAATGCGAATTAATAAAGAGCCAATTGGAAGACCAAGACAGGTCTATACGGGATATGCACTAAGGGAATTTAAAGGAATCGATAAACGATAAAAATATAAAATATAGTAAAAAAGCTTCACCATTAGTGAGGCTTTTTTTACTCAATAAAATAGTATAAAAATGATGCCACTTCACGTAAAAAATGAAACCGCAAGATTACGATCCGTTGTGCTTGGTACCGCAGTAATGAATGGTCCAACTCCAACTCCCGAAGAAGCATACGATCCAAAATCATTAGAACATATTCTAGCAGGAACCTACCCAATCGAAGCGGATATGGTGGCCGAAATGGAAGCGTTTAATTCGGTTTTTAATAAATATAATGTTCAAGTTTTTCGCCCAGAAATCATTGAAAATTACAACCAAATTTTTGTCAGAGATATTGGATTTGTAATTGAGGACTTTTTTATTAAAGCCAATATTTTACCCGATAGAGAACGAGAATTAGAGGCAATTCAATACGTTATCGATCAAATTAATCCCAAAAAAGTGGTACGCCCACCAGAAGAAGTTCACATAGAAGGTGGCGATGTGATTTTGTGGAATGATCATATTTTTATTGGAACCTATAAAGGAAGTGATTATAAAGAATACATTACTGCTCGAACAAATTTAGAAGGAGTTGCCTACATAAGGTCTTTATTTCCCAACAAAATCGTGAAGGAATTTGACCTTGTAAAATCTAAAATTGAAGCACGCGATAATGCACTACATTTGGATTGTTGCTTCCAGCCCATCGGAATAAATAAGGGAATTATTTACAAAAGTGGTTTTCGTGAAGAAGCCGATTATATGTATTTAGTTCGCCTTTTTGGCAAAGAAAATCTATTTCATATTACCCGTGACGAAATGTATGCGATGAATTCCAATGTGTTTTCCATCGCTCCTGACGTAGTAGTTTCGGAACAAAAGTTTACCCGATTAAACGAATGGTTACGTTCCAACGGATTTACCGTTGAAGAAATTCCATATGCCGAAATTGCTAAGCAAGAAGGACTTTTAAGATGCTCAACTTTACCATTAATTAGAGATTAATAACTAGTTAAAGTCCGGTCTTGAATTATGAAATTTTTGACGATAAGACTCTTGACATTAAGACGCATATAAATGAAACAAACTACTAATTCACTTCTAATGATTCGTCCAGTCGCATTTCGAATGAACGAACAAACGGCAGTCAACAATTACTATCAAAAAGTTATTGATGACCTATCTCCATCAACCGTAAATGAAAAGGCACAAAAAGAATTTGATGCCTTTGTTGAAAAGTTACGCTCTGTTGGAGTCAATGTAATTGTAGTTGATGATACGCTAAATCCAGACACACCCGATAGTATTTTTCCCAATAATTGGATTTCATTTCATGAAAATGGCGATGTAGCGCTGTTCCCTATGTTTGCCGAAAACAGACGACAAGAACGCCGTGAAGACATTTTAGATCGGATCGAAGAACATGGTTTTTTAATTCATAATCTGGTTGATTACACTGAAGCAGAGACCGATGGTTTTTTCTTAGAAGGAACGGGAAGCATCGTTTTGGATAGGGCCAATGGGAAAGCATATTGTGCTTTATCTCCTCGAGCTGACGAAGAATTGTTCATTGAATTTTGCGAAGATTTTGACCTAAGTCCAATAATTTTTGAGGCTTTTCAAACCGTAAATGGTGAGCGAAAATTGATTTATCATACCAATGTAATGATGTGCATTGGAGAAACATTTGCCGTAATTTGTTCAGATTGTATCGATGACAAAAAAGAACGTAAAATGGTTTTAGACCAACTCAAAATGGACGGAAAAGAGATAATAACTATTTCTGAAAAACAAGTCGATACCTTTGCGGGGAACATGCTAGAAGTAATCGGTGAAGGAAACAAACGGTATTTAGTGATGAGCAATTCAGCACACAGTTGCCTCACTGAAAAACAACTTCAACAACTGGAAAAACACGCCCAAATTATTAGCTCTAGTTTGGACACTATAGAAGCTTGTGGTGGTGGTAGCGCGCGATGCATGATGGCAGAAATCTTTTTGCCCAAAGCATAAAACAATAATAAAATCAATATGAAAAATAAAAAAACACTAGTGCTTGGGGCTTCTGCAAAACCGGATCGATATGCCTTCAAAGCGATAACAATGCTGGTTGAAAAAGGACATTCCGTATTGGCAATTGGCCAAAACACGGGCGATGTAGCAGGCATAAAAATTAGAACAAAAGCCATACCGCTTTCAGGAATCGACACCGTAACACTCTACCTAAATCCAGCTCGACAACGCGATTATTATAATTATATCGTGGAAACCAAACCCAAAAGAGTGATTTTTAATCCAGGCACTGAAAATCCCGAGTTTTATCAGTTATTACAACTCAATGCCATCAAAGTGGAAATAGCGTGCACATTGGTTTTATTGACCACGAATCAGTATTAATTTTTGGAGCTATTCCTGCTTTTCGTTACAATCCGCGAGCGTGCTCATTAAACTGGCACACTCGCGGGATTTTCACTGCAATCAGGGCTAGGGCATTTTAGAATTGAGTACGTTTAGTGGCTGTTTTGCTAATAACAAGTAGCCCAATGAACGTGAGCAATGCATTTAGAATAATTAATTCATTATCAAAAACATATCCATTAAACCATGCTTTTGAATTTTCACTTATGATGAAAGTAACGGCGGGTGATAATAGGCATATCAATGGAACCCATTGGTCCCTAACCGTTTTTGATGACATCAATAATCCAAAGCAATACAACCCTAAAAGCGGTCCATAAGTATAGGAAGCTACCCTGAAAATCATTCCGACTACCGAACTGTCGTTAATGGCATTAAATAATAAAATTACCAAAAACATAAGCAACGAAAAGCCAATATGAACAAAATGTCTTGTTCGTACAATATTGGGTTTATTCAAATTTTTTGTTTTATCCATACCTAAGAAATCGATGCAAAAGGATGTAGTCAACGCCGTTAGCGCAGAGTCAGTTGTGGCAAAAGTAGCAGCCGTCAATCCCAATAAAAAAACAATGGAAGGAACTAAACTTAAATGATGAAAGGCAATTTCTGGAAAAAGTAAATCGGTTCTTGGTTTTCCAGTAATTAAATCCGTAGGAACGGCTACTCCATTTTTTTCTGCATAGATATAGAGTAACGCACCCACACTCAAGAAAAACAAATTAATCACTACAAATATTCCAGTAAATGTAAACATGTTTTTTTGTGCTTCACCAATGGTAGCGCAGCTCAAATTTTTCTGCATTAAATCTTGATCCAATCCCACCATAGCAATGGTCACGAAGATGCCACCTAAAATTTGTTTTGCAAAATGAAATTTACTACCAACAAAGTCTTCAAAGAAAAACACTTTAGAGTAAGCACTATTTTTTACTGTTTCAAATGCCTCAAAAGCCGATAAGTTCAGACTAGAACAAATAAAATAAATGGTCAAAAAAACAGAAGAAACCAAGAAAAAAGTTTGAAGCGTATCGGTGATAATTATTGTTTTTAATCCACCGCGATAAGTGTAGGCAAAAATTAATGCCAATGAAATTAATACAGTTACTGCAAATGGTATTCCGTAAAAATCAAAGACAAAACGTTGCAAAACTATCACGACCAAATACAGTCTAAAAGCAGAACCAATCGTGCGACTAATTAAGAAAATGGAAGCTGCTGTTTTGTAGCTATAAGTACCCAGTCGCTGTTCGATGTAGCTATAAATGGAAGTCAAATTCATCCGGTAATAAAGAGGCAGTAGCACTTTTGCAATAATTAGAAACCCAATAGCATTCCCTAAAACGAACTGAAAATACTTGAATTGTTCGCCATTTGGCGATCCTACTTCTCCAGGAACAGAAATAAAAGTTACGCCCGATAAAGCAGTGCCAATCATTCCAAAAGCTACCAAGTACCATTTAGAGTTTTTATTTGCTTTGAAAAAGGTGTCATTTCCACTATCTCGCTTACTTACATAATGTGAGATAATAAATAACATACCGAAATAGACAACCATCAACGTTAGGATAAATAAGGGGGTCATAAATTTTTTTTGATAAAAGTATACAAATAAATGTCATTTTCAAATTTTCTCATTTTCAAATTAACTAAATTTGTTGCCATGGAATTTTCATCAAAACTCTTAGAGAAAGCAGTAAACGAAATGGCCCAGTTGCCAGGTATTGGAAAACGAACTGCTTTGCGATTGGTTTTGCATCTTTTGAAACAGCCCAAAGAGCAAACGTTGTTTCTGACTCAAGCTCTTGAAACCATGAGGGAAGAAATTAAGTTTTGCGAAAGCTGTCATAACATTTCCGATGTTGCTCTTTGTGAATTGTGTGCTAATGCCAACAGAAATCATCAGATGATCTGTGTAGTAGAAGACGTCCGGGATGTAATGGCCATCGAAAATACGGGTCAATTCAGAGGAATTTATCATGTTTTGGGTGGGAAAATATCTCCAATTGACGGGATTGGACCTAGCCAATTGAAAATCAATTCTCTGGTTGAAAAAGTCAAATCAGGAACGGTGAAAGAATTGATATTTGCGTTAAGCTCCACAATGGAAGGGGATACCACCAATTTTTACATCTATAAACAAGTAAAAGAGTTCGATATTGTCACGTCCACAATCGCACGTGGAATATCCGTTGGTGACGAACTTGAATATGCCGACGAAGTGACCCTTGGACGCAGCTTACTCAACCGAATTCCTTTCGAAAATTCACTTAAAAACCAATAATACTATGGAGAATACGCAGATAAAAATTCTAATTACAGGAGTTGCGGGATTTATTGGGTCTAATTTAGCGGAGTACTTTTTACAAAAAAACTTCCAAGTAGTAGGATTGGATAATTTTGCCACAGGGCATAAAAAAAACATCGCTCCTTTTTTAAACCAACCTAATTTTAGTTTTATCGAAGGGGATATTAGAACTATTGACGACTGCAATAAAGCGGTCAAAGGAGTAGATTATGTTCTTCATCAAGCTGCTTTGGGTTCCGTTCCACGGTCCATTAAAGATCCGATTACAACCAATAATGTCAATATTAGTGGATTTCTAAACATGCTTACGGCCTCCCGTGATGCAGGCGTAAAACGCTTTGTTTTTGCTGCGAGTTCATCCACCTATGGCGATTCTGAAGCATTGCCTAAAGTAGAAGAGGTCATTGGAACGCCATTATCACCCTACGCCATTACAAAATATGTGAACGAATTGTATGCATCTATTTATAGTAAAACCTACGGAATTGAAACCATAGGATTGCGTTATTTTAATGTCTTTGGACGAAAACAAGATCCTAATGGGGCGTATGCGGCGGTTATTCCAAAATTAGTGCTTCAATTAATGAATCGTGAAAGCCCAACAATCAATGGTGATGGAAACTACTCTAGAGATTTTACCTACATCGACAATGTGATTCAAATGAACGAGTTAGCCTTATTTACTGAAAATCCAACGGCACTAAATACGGTTTATAATACGGCTTACGGGGACAGAAATACACTCAATCAACTGGTAATTTATTTAAAAGAATTTTTATCAAAATACGATGCAGCCATTGCAGAAGTTCCTATTATTTACGGACCCAACCGACAGGGCGATATTCCTCATTCTCTAGCGAGTATCGAAAAAGCAAAACAGCTATTGGGATACCAACCTCAGTTTTCTTTCCGTGACGGTTTAAAAGAGGCGGTGGATTGGTATTGGAAAAACTTAAAATAGAATTAAAAATAAAATAATATATTGCGCAATATTTTTTAACTTTTGAAGTTACCCTTCAATATGATAATGTTAAAAAAGTAAAATCATCTGTAGTTAGTTAAACACCAAATAAATAATGAAAATTACAAAAATCTGTTGCATAGGAGCGGGATACGTAGGTGGTCCTACGATGGCTATTATTGCTCAAAAGTGTCCACATATTCAAGTAACGGTTGTGGATTTAAACGAGTCTAGAATTGCCGCTTGGAATCATGAGGATGTCAATAATATTCCAATCTACGAACCTGGGTTAAGCGAAATTGTAGCCGAATCAAGAGGACGAAATTTGTTTTTTTCCACGAATGTAGATGCCGCTATCGAAGAAGCGGAACTTATTTTTATTAGTGTAAACACGCCTACCAAAACCTACGGATCAGGTAAAGGAATGGCTTCAGATTTAAAATATATTGAACTTTGTGCCCGACAAATTGCACGTGTGGCAACCTCGGATAAAATAGTGGTTGAAAAATCTACACTTCCTGTTAGAACTGCACAAGCCATTAAAAGCATTCTTGAAAATACAGGAAATGGAGTGAATTTCCAAATTTTATCCAATCCTGAATTTTTAGCTGAAGGAACCGCTGTCACAGATTTATTGAATCCAGACCGAGTATTAATTGGTGGTGATGACACATTGGATGGAAAAAAAGCAATGCAATCTTTAGTATCGATTTATGCCAATTGGGTTGAAGAACATAAAATTTTAACCACAAATGTGTGGTCTTCTGAATTGTCAAAATTAACTGCCAATGCTTACTTAGCTCAACGCGTTTCGTCCATTAATGCCATCTCTGAACTTTGTGAATATACTGGTGCCGATGTGGATGAAGTAGCAAAAGCAATTGGGATGGACAGCAGAATTGGTCCGAAATTTTTAAAAGCCTCGGTAGGTTTTGGAGGGTCTTGTTTCCAAAAAGACATTTTAAACTTGGTGTATATTTCTAAATCGTTTGGCTTAGACGCTGTAGCTGATTATTGGGAACAGGTAATCATCATGAACGACCACCAGAAAAATAGATTTTCTAAGAACATTGTAAAAACACTCTTTAATACCGTTTCTGGAAAAAAAATAGCAGTTTTAGGTTGGGCATTCAAAAAAGACACCAACGATACGAGAGAGTCTGCAGCAATTTACGTAGCAGATAATTTGATTAATGAACAAGCTACGATTGCAGTGTATGATCCTAAAGTAGCTGAAAACCAAATACTTGAAGATTTAAATTACCTTGAAACCCGAACGCCTGAAGTAAATTCAAAATTTGTAACCGTGTATGATAATCCGTATGACGCTTGTAAAAATGCCCATGCAATTGCCATCCTAACGGAATGGGATGAGTTCATATCTTATGACTGGAATAAAATTTACGATGCGATGCTAAAACCCGCTTTTATTTTTGATGGAAGAAATTTAGTTAATTCAAACGAATTAGAAAAAATTGGATTTATATACCAAGGAATTGGCAAATAGTTGTTTTGTTTTATATATTTACCCAAAAAAACAATTTAATTTATTTACCATGAAAAAAATAGCAGTATTAGTTCTCGTGTTTGCAACCAGTTTTGGGTTTGCACAAATAGATCAAAATCAGGAAAACAAAAAATGGACCTTTGGTTTTGGTATTAATAGTATTGACAATAACAGCAGTTTCAATGAACAGTTTTTAAACAGTAATAAAAACTGGAATAACGTTTCTTCCCTTTCTAAATTTAGCGTTGAAAGAGCATTAGGTTCCAATTTTTCTGTCGATGCAGCAATAACTTATAATAGAATTTCAAAAGAAAAACTTCAAAATGGAATAGCCATTACTAATGATTTAAATTACTTTGCATTGGACGTAAACGGGAAGTTTTATTTCGATAATTATATTTCAGAACAGTCAAAAGTAGATGCTTACGTATTGGCAGGAGTAGGTATTTGGTCCGCTGATGATGTTTCTAATCAATCAGGGAATTTAGGTCTTGGATTTGCTTTTTGGATTCAACCAGGATTAGGATTGAGACTTCAAACGGTAGGAAAATTTGCTGCAGATCAAGAGCAAACCATTAATAATCATATTCAACATAGTGTAGAATTGGTATTTAAGTTTTAATTCTGATTTTACAATAAACACAAACCGCCTTAGGGTGGTTTTTTTATGCAGTAGTTCCAAATTAAGTCCTATTTATTAGCTAATTCACCTCTTTTTTTATTGTTTTTCATTATTTTCTTACAAAAATCTTCTTGTATTGATTAATAATGAGTACTTTTGTTACTCGTTATTGCGGTAAAAAATGTTAGAAACGTTAATCACATCCAAAACAAGAATCAGAATATTGGTAAAGTTCTTTATCAATGCAGCTAATAATGGCTACTTGCGAGGCTTGGCAGATGAGATGAATGAATCTACTAACTCCATTCGTAAAGAATTAAACTCCTTGTCAGAGGCTGGATATTTAGAGAAAGAAGCCGATCAGAATCGGGTTACTTACAAGGCCAATGTCAACCATCCCTTATTTTCTGTTTTACAAAAAATTGTATACCAACACATCGGTTTAGACGCTATCGTTGAGATGATTTTAGATCGAATGGGTGCAGTTAAAAAAATTATAGTTATTGGAGATTATGTCAACGGAAAGGATAGCGGGACTATAGAAGTGATTCTCGTGGGAGAAGAATTAAATATCGCATATATTGAACAATTAGCAATCAAAATTGAACAAGAAATTAAAAGAAAAGTTCAATTTTTTATTGCACAAAATTACACAGGCAAAGGATTGGTAATTTATACTGACAACCCGATAGAATAATTTAGTACGTAAGCTATGAGTTTTAATCCAATTTTTTTGGTGCTAATTAGTACAAACAGACAATCGAGTCTCAGTTCAACTCAATTGCTATAAGGATGGCTTGGTTTGCAATTTATACGAAGGCAAAAAAGGAGAAGGTAATTGCCAATCAGTTACAAGAAATGGGAATAGAAGTTTTTTGTCCGATGGTAACGCAGGTGAAGCAATGGTCTGACAGAAAAAAGAAAGTAGAAACACCATTAATAAGTTCCTACGTTTTTGTCAATTTAGAAGAGAAAAACAGGGCGGTTGTTTTTGCAGTCCCCGGAGTGATTAGCTATCTTTTTTGGTTGGGAAAGCCAGCCATAGTCAATGAAAAAGACATTTTTTTATTAAAAGAAAGTTTACAAGGAACATTTTCCTCCGTTCAGGTAGAAGCCATGAAAAAGGGAGATACGATTGTGCTTGAATCTGGAGTTTTTCAAGGTAAAGAAGGAGTAGTTTCAGAGGTTCAAAAGAATAAAATCCGTTTGATCCTAAAAGAATTAGGCGTTTTGATTACGATTACTAAATAAGTAGCAGTATTTTTTTATGTTTTATTAGTCTTTAAATGGGACTAATAGCGGCGAAGCCGTGAAAAAAAGATCCTATTAGCCACATCACCCAGTAGTCATTGCGACGAAGGAAGCAATCTCTTTAAATGGGTAAAATTAATAGCAATGACAAAAGTAATTAGTAAAAAGTAATTAGTAATTAGTGAAAAGTATTTAGTAAAAGATAAAAAAACAAGATTGCTAATCGTTTAACATCGACCTTACAATAGTGCCTTAAGAAAACAACAAACCCATACACACCCCTAGCTCCTCTCATTTCGACAAAAAAAGCAATAAAGAAGAATTAGAAGTAGGTGAAAATAAAAAAATAAAAGCCAAACAATCAAATTACATGAACTTAACCCTATTACAATCCAAAATTCATTTTATTCGGGGAGAGAAAGTTATTCTTGATTTTGATTTAGCAAATCTTTACGAAGTAGAAACTAAAGTATTAAATCAAGCAGTAAAACGAAATAGCATCCGATTTCCAGAAGATTTTATGTTTCAAATTACATTAGATGAACTAGAATCGAACTGGTCACAATTTGTGACCAGTTCAGGAAAACATCGAGTGAAGGCATATTTACCTTATGCATTTACTGAACAAGGTATAGCAATGCTAAGCTCGATATTGCGTTCGAATAAAGCTGTTTTAGTTAACATAGCAATAATGCGTGCTTTTGTAGAAATCAGAAAAGCAATAAGCCTGCAAAGTGAACTTTCATTGCAAATTAGAGAATTGAAAAATGATTTTGAAGAACGGTTGGGAGAGCATGATGTTCAATTGATGGAAATATATCTGGCAATGGAGCAGTTTCTAGAAGAGAGTACTCAAAAAAAAGCATTGGACAACAGAAAAAAATTAGGGTATAAATAATATAATTTCATACCGCCCTTATAGCATTCTAGTATTAAAAGTCTAATTAATGAGAAGTAACTTGTGATTAGTGATTAGTAAAAAGATAAAAGAAACAAGATAGTACAATCGTTTCACCCCGCCCTTACAGCATTACCGTAAGAAAACAACGAAGAAAAGAGAGGCAGTAACCTTCATAGCCGAGGAGGCACGACGAGCGACTTAGGTTGCGGAGCGAATGACGAGTTAGTTTTCAAGGTTAGGTTGTACAGGCTTGATCTTTTTTGTTACTTTTTACCATCAAGGGAAAAAAGTAAAAAGATGATTAGTAACTAGTAACTAGTAATTAGTAAAAAAGATCTAGTTAAAAAAAAACTAAAAAATAAAAATTAATCTTTGTAGTGGGTAAAAATGTAATTTGATAATAAATTTACTCCCAACCTTAAATCATTTAAAATCAAAAATTAATAGAACAAAATAATAATGACTACAAAAATTGCAATTATCGGACTAGGTTACGTCGGCCTACCTTTAGCAAGATTATTCGCTACTAAATATCCAGTAGTAGGATTTGATATCAACGAAAGTAGAATTAATGCGCTTCGAGCAGGAACCGACAGTACACTAGAAATTTCCGAGGAAACGCTAAAAGCGGTTTTGCTAACCGAAAACCCTACTTGCTCCACGAACCAACAACCAACAACCAACAACCAACAACGTACAACCGGCCTCTATTGCACCGCAGATTTAGCAGATATTGCAACATGCACCACTTATATCGTAACCGTTCCTACGCCGGTAGATAAAAACAACCGCCCAGATTTAACTCCCCTATTCAAAGCCAGTGAAACAGTAGGTAAAGTCTTAAAAAAAGGTGATTTGGTGATTTATGAATCCACCGTATTTCCTGGAGCTACTGAAGAAGAGTGTGTGCCAATTTTAGAAAAAGTATCGGGTTTGCGATTTAATTTGGACTTCTTTGCAGGCTACTCTCCAGAACGAATCAATCCAGGAGACAAAGAGCATACGGTAGAGAAAATTCTTAAAGTAACTTCGGGTTCCACCCCAGAAATAGGAAAACAAGTAGATGCGTTGTACAAAAGTGTTGTAACGGCAGGAACCCATTTAGCACCTTCAATAAAAGTAGCCGAAGCCGCTAAAGTTATAGAAAATTCCCAACGCGATATTAACATTGCGTTCGTAAATGAGCTAGCCAAAATATTTAATTTATTAGAAATTGATACGCATGCAGTATTAGAAGCCGCAGGTACCAAGTGGAATTTTTTACCTTTCAAACCGGGTCTAGTGGGAGGACACTGCATAGGTGTTGATCCCTACTATTTAGCACAAAAAGCACAAGAAATGGGGTATCACCCCGAGATTATTTTAGCGGGTCGTCGTTTGAACGATAGTATGGGGGAGTATGTAGCCTCACAAATAGTGAAGCTGATGATTAAAAAAGGAATTCCAGTTAGCGGTGCAACCCTGTTAATGTTAGGCATCACGTTTAAAGAGAATTGCCCAGATGTACGCAACACCCGAATAGTTGATGTAGTTTCCGCACTTTCAGATTATGGTGTTAGCGTTACTATTTATGATCCATGGGCCAATCCTACCGAAGTACAAAAAGAATACGGGCTAACGTGTCATTCCATATTACCTTGTCATTCTGAACGAGTTTCAGAATCCAAATTTGACGCTATCGTTCTAGGGGTTGCCCATAAAGAATTTCTGGAGCTAGATTTAACGACGCTGCAGAAGGATCTTAGCATCGTGTACGATGTAAAAGGAGTATTAAAAACCGTAGATGGTAGATTATAATACTCGATTTAGTGGTACTGAAAAACAGCAACAAAAAGTTAACAATAATTTA
>JBIHZQ010000094.1:0-7371 GCA_044231345.1 Flavobacterium sp. | reverse complement strand
ATACCGCTACAGGAATCATTAGTGGAACCCCATTAGTGGCAACTTCAGAACTAATTTTTACAGTTACTGCAACTAATCTTACAGGAAGTTCTACGGCCAATTTCTCAATAACAATTCAAGACTTAGCCCCAGATGCTTTTAGTTATTCAAGTCCAAATGGATATACTGTAGGAACTACAATAACAGTTTTAAATCCAATTTTTTCTACAAGTACCGGTGGTGATGTTGTTTCATTCTCGATTAGCCCATCGTTACCAGCAGGTTTAGTTTTATCAACTACTTCTGGGAAAATTAGTGGTACACCAAGTGCTGCTTCAGAACTTACTACCTATACGGTAACGGCAATCAATAGTGGCGGAAATTCAACTGCAAGTCTTCAAATATCGGTTGGTGATCTTGATCCTAGTGATTTAGAATATTCTACTCCAAATAATTTATTTAAGGGAATAGAAATTAACCCTTTACAGCCTTCGTATTCAGGTGGAGCGATTAGTAGCTATGCAATTTCTCCAAACTTACCTGCCGGATTACAACTAGATTCAGTTACTGGTGAAATCTCAGGAACACCATCCGTTGTATCTTCTAATACATCGTATACCATTACTGGAACTAACGATTCGGGTAGTACCGCAAAAACAATTTCATTAACAGTTAATGATAATTCGCCTTCAAATTTAACGTATACCACTCCAAATCAATTTACTATTGGTTCACCAATTACAAATCTAACACCGACTAATTCTGGGGGAGTAGTAAGCAGTTACTCTATAACACCTGCATTACCTGCCGGATTAAGTTTTAATACTTCTACAGGTGAAATTAGTGGTACACCAACTGCCTTAATGGCATCACAAGATTATGTAGTTACAGCAATTAACTTTATAGGAAACACTCAAACAACTGTAGCTATTGCCGTAATTGATATTCCTATGAGTAACTTGGTTTATTCATCACCTAATTATTTTACTCAAAATGAACAAATTGGAAATAATGTTCCAACTATTTCTGGAGGTACTGTTGTTTCGTATTCAATTACACCAGCTTTACCAGCTGGACTTCAATTTGATACAACAACAGGAATTATTAGCGGTATACCAACAACAATTCAACCGCTTACTACGTACACTATTACGGCTTTAAATAGCGTTGGTACTACAAGGGTTGCTAATGTGAATATAGCAGTAACACAATTTTGTGGCTATTGGGGTAATTAACCTCTGTTCAAAATTTTATAGCCCCAAGTTCAACTTGGGGCTTTTTTTTTAAATAAATTGTGCTTAATTTGTACTGTATATTAAAAAATAATAAATGAAAGTTTTAAATCTTTTGTGTTCGATTTTGGTTATTCTAATGCTTATTTCATCCTGCAAAGCACCAATAAGCTATTCAAACTCGTTGATTTCTCAATCAGCATTAGACAGTTTAAAAACCAAAACTACCCGAATGAAAATCAATCCTATTCTAAAAATTCCAGCTGATACTACCTTTGTAAATTTAAAAACTTTCAGTGCTGATTTTTATTATGACATGAAATATGCAACAGAAAATAATTTTTTAAATGCTAAAGTTTACAATTGTGACGAATGTTATTTAAGATATAGTACGGTTAAATACCTTATTGAAGCCAATTCCAAATTCATGAGAAAGGGGTTTAAAATTAAACTATTTGATTGCTATCGACCCTTAACCGTTCAAAAAAAAATGTGGCAAATTTTACCAAATCCAAAATATGTTGCTAATCCAGCAAAAGGTTCCATTCATAACCGAGGTGGAGCGGTCGATATTACATTAGTTGACGAACAAGGAAATGAAGTAGACATGGGTACTGCTTTTGATTATTTCGGAAATGAATCGTCTCACTTATATGAAAACCTATCTGATGAAGTTATAAAAAACAGAAAATTTTTAAAAAAAATAATGTTAAAATCAAACTTCAAATCTTTTGATTCCGAATGGTGGCATTATAATCTTAAAGGAGCTAATGATAATAAAGTTTCAGACTTTAAGTGGCTTTGTGATTAATTTAATATGCAAGGCAAATTAGTAATAAAAAAAGAATCTGGATAATAAGTAGTATTGTCCATTTCAGAAACCAATTCTTTTCTCAATACAAAATCAAGAGTTTCAGTAGCATATTTTATTCTTATAAAACTAATGGGAGTTGACTTTAATTCCTCAAAAGTATCTTTCATGAATAGAAAAATACCAGTATTAATTCGGTTATTAATTCCCTTTTCGTCTCTTATTGAGGTTCCGCAATTATCTTGATTGATGTGCAAAAGCGTAATTATTTTACCATTTTCTAATTGTATGTATAATTTAGAATTTTTATCAAAACAATTTGCTTTCATGAAATCTTTACTCTTTTGAATCGTTTGTAAATTTAGGGACGGCGTTCCATCGGTGAGTACCAAACTAAAAAAAATATAATTACTATTGCCCCCAAAATTACGTTCAAAAACTATTGATTCTTTGGTGGATTTATAGGTACCAATAGAATCTTTCACATCCATACTTAATTCACAAGGTTTTTGTGCGAAAAAGGCAAAAGGAAGTAGTAGCAATAAATAAATAAAGTTGTTTTTCATAGAGAATTTAATTTTGTGCAAAATATAACTATTTTATCATTTTTCATATTGGTTGTAAAAAAACAATATAAATCACCTCCATCAGTAATTTTCCATTTTTTTCTTATTTGTTCTACCGTTTCCGGGAAATTTCTGGTAGTAACATTTGCTTTTTTATTTGCTAAAAATGATTTCATTGATTGATTGTCATAACGAATTACTTTTTCTATAGTGAAAATTCTGCCTGGGAACGAAATTAAATTTGAAGAAGTAAATAAGTGGGAATGCAAGTGTAATTTTTCGACATTATAAAGACTACAGATTTTTGCGGTTAATCCCGATTTCATAATAGCACTATTTGGCTCGTAAAGGAATTTTTTTGGCATAGAAAAATTTGAATTGGTTTCAGTGTCAAATACAAAATCAACATAACTAGAACCATTTTTTGATAAATTCACGGTTTTAATCAACGGACTTCCGAAATAATTTTTTTCGATTTCCCAAAGAAGTTCTTTAACTTCGTTTTCTACTGCTACAATATGAATTTTTTTTACATATGAAAGCTCTAATAATCCAGCAGTTAGGTCTAGAATAGGAGCAGTTTTAAGTAAAATCGCATTGGTGAAGTTAAAATAAAAGTCCAATGAATCAGGAACATTGGGCAAACAATCTTTGAGCATGAATACCTTTCCTTTGGAATTATTTCTGCGGGAAGGATCTATAAAAATCCAATCAAAACGGTTGTTTAATTTTGACAACACCAGGTTGCTGTCTTCGGAGTAAAATGTAACGTTTTGCTGATCAAGAATTTTGAAGTTATGTTCAACTATTTTTGATAATTCTTCATTCATTTCACAATGAACTACCGTGTCAATTTTTTTTGCAAAATAATATGCATCTACCCCAAAACCACCAGTTAAATCAATTAAGCTTTTACCATTTACAATTTCTGATTTGTAATGTGCTGTTTTTTCAGAAGATGTTTGCTCTATAGAAATAGGGTTAGGATAAAGTAAGTTTTGAGTACTAAAAAAAGTAGGAAGTTTATCTTTTGCTTTTGTTTTTGAAATGATTTGGTTAATAATATCAATCCAGTTTTCTTCTGGAAATGGGTTTTTTTGAAGTGCCAACTTAGCAAAATCAACCCCTATATGTGAAGTAATGAAATCTTGAATAGTGCTATGTAATAATGGGTGTTTCAATTTAATTATGAAAAATATAGTTCAAAATATTAGTTCCCATTTTTAATGCTTTTTCTCTAATTTCGAGCGGATCATTATGTACATCGGCATCTTCCCATCCATCACCTAAATCACATTCATAGGTATATAATAAAACTAAACGGGTATCAATAAAAATCCCAAATGCTTGAGGCTGTTTGCCATCGTGTTCGTGAATTTTTGGAATTCCGTTAGGAAATGAAAATGGTTTTTGGAAAATTTGATGTGTTGCTGGAATTTCTTGGAGTTCAATTTCAGGAAATAGTTTTTTTATTTCTTTTCGAATAAATTTATCCATACCATAATTGTCATCGATGTGCAAAAATCCACCTGAAGTCAAATAATTTTTCAACATAGCAACTTCTAAATCATTAAAAACAACGTTCCCATGCCCAGTCATATGTATAAAAGGGTAGGAGTAAAGATCTGGACTGCTTGGAGTTACCACAGCATTTTTTGAGATAATTTTTGTAGCAGTAAATTGATTGCTAAATTTAATGAGGTTTGGGAGTGCTGTTGGATTTGCATACCAATCACCACCACCACTATATTTAAGCAATGCTATTTCTTGAGCATCATGAGCAGTTGAAAGAAAAAGAAATAAAAGTAGGAGTAGCTTTTTCATAAAATTAAACAGTTAATTAATTTTCATTAGCATAGACAAAACTATGACAAGCTACCACTGCCGCCGTCTCCGTTCGTAATCGGGTAGTGCCTAAAGTTACTGGGATGAACTTATTCTCTAAAGCTAAATTAATTTCTTTAGCTGAAAAATCTCCTTCAGGTCCTATAATAATTGTTGCTGACTGATTGGGAACTAACGAATATTTTAACGAATTTTTTTTAGAATCTTCACAATGTGCAATAAAACATTGACTTTCAAATTTTGTTGCAATGAAATCTTTAAAAGAGGTTGGCTCATTAAGTTTTGGTAAAAACACTTGTGCCGATTGCTTGATTGCAGAAAGGATTATCTTATCAAAACGTTCTGATTTAATGTATTTTCTTTCAGAATGATCACAAATAAGGGGGGTGATTTCATGAATTCCTATCTCAGTTGCTTTTTCTAAAAACCATTCGAATCGATCATTTAATTTAGTTGGGGCGACTGCTAGATGAAGCTTTACTTTCGGCTCATCTTGTTTTGTAACACTAACAATTTTTACAGAACACTTTGTTTCTGATCCTAAAATAATTTCAGTAGTAAATAAATAACCTAATCCATTGGTAACAAATAATTTATCACCACCTTTTTTACGTAGAACTTTAATTATATGCTTACTTTCTTCTTTATCAAAAGTGAACATTTCTGTAGTAGCATCAATATTTTGATTATAAAATAACTGCATTGTTAATAAGGATTTCTTGATTTTGAAACAGTTGCAGAAGAATCAAAATGTTCAATTAAAAATTTATGATAACCCACAATTCCAATCATTGCAGCATTATCGGTAGTGTATTCAAATTTTGGAATAAAAGTCTTCCATCCGTATTTTTGTTCGGCTTCTTTCAGCGTTTTTCTGATCCCAGAATTGGCAGAGACACCTCCACCAATTGCAATTTGATTGATTCCCGTTTCTTTAACGGCTAATCGTAATTTATCCATCACAATTTCAATAATAGTATGCTGAATTGAAGCGCATATATCATTACTGTTTTCTGCAATAAAATTAGGGTTTTTTGCTACTTCTTTATGAATAAAATACAATATCGCTGTTTTCAGTCCCGAAAAACTAAAATTTAAACCAGGTACTTTAGGTTTTGTAAACGCAAATGCTTTTGGATTACCAAGTTGAGCATATTTATCTACCAACGGGCCACCTGGATAAGGAAGTCCGAGTATTTTTGCGCTTTTATCAAACGCTTCACCAATAGCATCATCGGTAGTTTCGCCAATAATCTTCATGTCAAAAAAATCATTTACTTGAACTATTTGTGTGTGTCCACCTGAAATAGTTAAAGCTATAAATGGAAAGCTAGGCATTTCAAAATCAGGTTCTTTAATGAAATGGGCTAATATGTGACCCTGCATGTGATTTACGGCTATTAAAGGAATTTTTAAAGCTATTGCTAATGATTTTGCAAATGAACTTCCCACTAAAAGTGACCCCATTAATCCTGGCCCTTGTGTAAATGCAATGGCCGAAAGTTGCTCTTTTTTTATACCCGCTTTTTTTAAAGCAGCGGCAACAACTGGGACAATATTTTGTTGGTGAGCTCTTGAAGCAAGTTCGGGAACTACACCGCCATACTCGTTGTGAATTAACTGGTTAGCAACTACATTAGAAAGTACGTTATTGTTTTTTAATACCGCTGCAGCAGTATCATCACAAGAGCTTTCAATTGCTAAAATAAATATTGGTGATTCAGACATATTAAATAGGCACGAATTTTGAATAATAAATGGTTAACTCAGAAAAAAATAATTAGTTTTACACTGTCGCCAAAATTAATCCTTTTTTATCAAAAAGTGATGCTTAAATTTGGTTAAAATAATAATAAATAGGTCAAAACTTAGGTATCAAAAAAATTAAAAAAATAATCATTCGAGTCCTTTTAGGCCTCATTATGCTAGTACTATTACTTTGCATAGGATTGTCTTTACCTATAGTTCAAACAAAAATTGGACACTATGTAACCGATTTACTTCAAAAGGATTACGGTGCCGCAATTCAAGTGGAGGAAGTTTCGGTATCAATTTTTGGTAATGTAAAATTCAAAAACGTATTAATAAAAGACCATAAAAAGGACACCCTAATTTTTTCTAAAAGAATACAAACCGATATATTGAGTTTTAGTAAACTTTATAATGGAGATTTATTGTTTGGTTCGGTCACTCTTAATGGATTAATTTTTAATATGAAAACCTATAAAGGGGAGAAATTGACCAACATTGATTTGTTTATTGCACTTTTTGATACTGGAAAACCTTCAACAAAGAAATTCTTGTTAAAGGCTAAGAATATTTATTTAGAAGACAGCCGTTTTATTTTAATTGATGAAAACAGAAAGGTTCCAAAAGATGTCGATTTTTCTCACATTCAAGCAAAGTGTAGTAATTTTGTTATTCATGGTCCAGACGTGACTACCAAAATTCAGAAAATGGCATTCGTTGATTACAGAGGTATCGAAGTCAAGGAGTTGAAGTTTAGCTTTACTTACACCAAAAAATTCATCAAGTTAGAATCTTTAAAAATAAAAACAGCATCCTCTTCTATCGAAGGTGATATCGTTTTAAATTATGATAGAAAAGACTTTTCAGATTTTAACAACAAGGTTTTATTTGACGTAAGATTAAATTCTGCTGACATTTCTTCTAATGATATTCGCTATTTTTATAAAGAAATTGGTAAAAATCAACACTTTAAATTCACCTCAAAACTTGAAGGAACCCTAAATAATTTTACTGCTGTCAATCTTGATTTGGTTGATTATAAAGGTTCTGAAATAAAAGGAACAGTCAATTTTAAAAATATATTTGGAACTCCTGAACAAGCCTTTAAAATGAAAGGAGATTTTAAAACAATCGCTTCCAATTATAAAAATCTTACCGAATTACTCCCATCAATTTTAGGTAAAAAATT
>JBIHZQ010000093.1:0-7390 GCA_044231345.1 Flavobacterium sp. | reverse complement strand
CTGAAATTACCGTTCCAGTTGATCCATCTAAATCTATAACACATGATGTATTTACAGCATCACGAATAGAAATTTGGTAGGTCGCAGCAGCTAAATTACTAAACGTAGCTCCTGACTGCCATGTTGCTCCATCATCTTTTGAGTATTCGTATGTCCCTGCTCCTCCTGCTGAAGAGGTAACAGCTATTGAACCATTTGAAGTCCCATTACAAGTTGCATTAGTTGGTGTAGCCGTTGCTGATAATTGACTTAACTCAGTTATTGTTACTGACAATGGTGCTGTACAACCGTTACCGTCCGTAACTGTAACGCTATAGTTTCCAGCAATTAAACCAGAAATATCTTCCGTTGTGTCACTATTATTCCATGCATACGTAATGGTTCCTGAACCACCACTAACTGTTAAATCAATTGCACCAGAAGTTCCGCCAAAACAATTAATATTAGTCGACGTATTGGTTAATGCTAGAGCTGTTGGAGCTGTAATTGTTGTTGGTATTGCAGCAGAGATACAACCATTTGCATCTTTTATTTTTATTTGATAGGTTCCTGCTCCTAATCCTGAAAACAGATTAGTATTTTGCCAAGTAGACCCATTATCTTTAGAGAATTCTTTTGTGCCTGAACCACCTACAGCCGTTACAGTAATGGCTCCATCTGTTGATGTTGGGCAAGAAATTTGTGCTCCATTATATAAAGAGGTTACTGCAGCAGTTCCAGTTAAAGCGGTTGGTGCAGTAATTACCACCGTAGAAACTGAAGAAGTACAGTTATTTGCGTCTTTTACTTTTATGACATAAGTCCCTGCGGCAAGTCCTGAAAACACATTAGAAACTTGATAATTGGCACCATTATCTTTAGAATATTGAAGCGTTCCAGTTCCTCCAGAAGCAGTTACTGTAATTTCACCATCAGTTGCTGAAGCACATGATAGCTCAGAATTGTTATAAAGGGTTTCCGTTGCTGAAGCTATAATAATAGCTGCAGGTTCAGAAACCGTAACTGTTGATGAAGTTGCAGTTGCAGAACAAGAGTCGGTAACAACCACACTATAGGTTCCTGCAGTAGCTGTAGCAATTGCGCTAGTAGTAGCTCCTGAAATTGGGTTGGATGAACCATTTAACCATTGATAAGTATAGGGTGCAGTTCCTCCTGAAACAGAAGAAGCAGTAGATCCATCAGAAAGTCCATTACAAGAAGCATCAGTTTTAGAAGCGGTAATGGCTAGTGCATTAGGCTCCAAAATTGTAACGTTTGCTGTAGTTGGAGTACAGCTTGAAATATCGTTTGCCGTTACTGAATAGGTTCCAGCAGGTAAATTGTTTATTACATAGGTAGTCCCAGTTGTTGGTACTGAAGTAGAGAATGCTTGGTTTGTTGCTATATTGGTATAAGTAACTGTTCTTGGTGCAGTACCACCGCTAATAACAGTAGTTGCCGATGCGGTCGAAGCGCCTCTACAAACCACATTAGTATTGGATGTACTGGTAATGGTCATTGCAGATGCGTTTGAAAACGTCAATGAATTTGAGGCTAATGAATTCCCACAACCATCAGAAACTGTAACAACGTAAGGAGTTAATGCTGTTGTTGCGGATAAATTGGTTGGTGCGTTAGAAGGTATTGCGTTAAATGCCACACCGCCTTTTGTCCAAGTATAAGTATAAGGAGTGTTGCCTCCTGTTACGGTAACATTAGCAGAACCAGTTGCGGTAGCTCCACAAGGTCTTTCATTCAATGTTAATGAAACGGCGGTAATTGGAGGTGCTGGAGTAATTGTCCCAGTAACACTAATTGATACCGTTGTTGCATCGGTTGATGTCACATCAATTGAACCATTTGACGGACTTGTTGCAACAGAACCCATTCGAGCATATACTGTTGTAGTCGATACCGTCCCTGATGATGGGACAATGGAAACGCTTGATCCAAATCCAGTAGTTGAAGATAATGAAACTTCAAAACCTGTTGGGGCGGTAACCACCAAGTCAGTACTTAAATTAGTTCCACTAACGTCAAAAGATTGAGTTGGAGAGGGATTATTAGGACATGACGTAAAATTATTTAATGAAGAAGTCGAGGCTACTACTACCGAAGAAATCACCGTAATGCTCTTCGTAGCAGAACAACCTTGACTGTTTGTATAAGTAATAGTAACGGTTCCTGAATCAATACCAGTCACCGTTCCTGAACTATCAACTGTTGCAATATTTGCATCAGAAGAAGCCCATGGGGTAACAGAATCAGGAGAAACAGAACCTGTTAAAGCTAGAGTATTACCAACGACTACTGAGTTAGAGCCAAATATGGTAGGCAAACTATAAATGTTTCCTGCAATGTTTGAAATTGAAACACTTGAAGCGCCAGTAGCACTCAACGAAACACCCCCATTGTTAAATGAGGTTGAAGTGGCATTAGATTTTAATCGCATTAAAACCGTAGTGCTAGAAACTGTTCCGTTTGTTGGGGTAAAGGTTATTGGTGCTGCGGAATAACTAGTACCGCCATCGGTTGAATATTCAAATAACGACTGGTTTGAGGTTAAGGATATCGGACCTGATAATCTTAAACCTGATACTGTAAAGGTTTGAGTGGCTGATGGTGAATTAATACAACTTGTAAAAGCAGTAATAGAACCTGTTCCAGTTGTTGTAATAGTAGGTTCTTCGGCTGTTTTATTTCTACCAATTGTAATTCGATCACTTGAAAAATTAACCCAATCACACTTCCCGTCATTATCAAGGTCAACTCCCCATGCTGTTCCATAAGAACTGCCATTACCAATGTATTGAGATGAAAAACTAGATCCAGAAATTGTTGTCCCTACTCCAGTAGAATTATTATTTGTAATTATTAAAACCGAATTACCAGCATTAAAATCAGAGTTGATTAAATCTAATTTTCCATCACCATTAAAATCGGAAACATCTAAGTGATAAGACCAATTTGAACTACTAGATGTTAACGATGATATTGTAGAGACAGATGAAAAATCTGTAGAGGAAATAGTTCCAGAAGAATAATTATTTTGAATGACACCACCATCTGTTGTCCATGTATATCCTAGAGCAACATCATTAATATTATCATTATTAAAGTCTTCAACAATATTTGAATGAACAGTTGTAGGGGCAGCAAGAGTAATATTTTGACTAAACGAAACTGATCCCGCATTGCTATTCGTATTTATGAATGAGTAAAAACTACTTCCTGCTGCCAAATTAATATCAGGCAAATTATCATTATTGATGTCTTTGATAAAAATATGATTTATTGAATTAGCTCCCGTTAGAGAACTTACGGAACTTAGAGTAATAGTATTTGATGGTAATTGTGTAGTATTTGAATAAATATTAACAGAACTACCCCCTTTGGAAGAAAGAATTAAATCATTCTTACCATCTTTATTTACATCATAAATTCTTACAAGTCTTGAGCTTAAAACAGAAAAATCCTGTTTAGCTAAAAAACTAAAACTTCCAGGTGTACTGTTATTAATAAAGATAGAAATATTAGTTGTGTCATAAGTAACGACTAAATCTAATTTTCCATCATTGTTTAAGTCTCCTATTTCAATTTCTCTAGGATCAGACAAAGTGGTGTAATTTGAAACAGACGAAAAATTAGCTGGTGATAAGGACCCAGGAACTGAAGCGTTTTTTAATACACTTACAGATGGAGTACTATTCATAATTTTAATCAAATCTGTTTTCCCATCTCCATCTATATCGCCAAAACATCCGTTTTGCTTTGCGCTTGACCATGAAGCAGAATTAAGACCATTTAAAGATATTGGTGTGTCAAATTTTGATGAATTAGAATTTGTTGGGTTAGAATTACTAAAACTATAGATAAAAGAATTACTCGAAAACCCAATCAAATTAGTAGCTAAATTAGTAATGGATAAATTTCCAGATCTTGCTCCAGTAGGAACGGTTACAACTAACTGCGTTGAAGTTGCACTAGTAATTGCAGCCATTGTAGAACCAAAATATACGATATTATTTGAAGCATTCGAATCAAAATTAGTTCCCGTTATTGTAACAGTTGAACCTGAAGCCCCACTTGATGGTGAGAAAGAAGTAATAGTTGGTCTAGTAATGACTACTGTAACAACTTTAGTTGAAGTACAAGCTGAAGAATTTGTATAAGTAATTGTTGCCGTTCCTGCTGAAACTCCTGTAACAACACCTGTACTACTAACAGTAGCTATAGCTGTGTTAGAACTTGACCATGGCGTTGTTGCATCCGGTGTTAAAGATCCAGATAAAGTTATTGCACCTCCAACATTAACTGTAGATGAACCCGTAATAGTAGGCGATGATATAATTGTTCCAGATAAGGAAACATAACGCATTGTTATTCCAGATGTTAAAGTCAAATCTACAGAAAAAGCATCTGGAACAGCAGCATTAGTTGTCCTAACATAAAGAGTAGTTGGTCCAACTGATCCACCCGATTGAGCTAGAGTTAAACTTGATGAATAGGTAGTACCATCTAGTGAAACTTCTATACGAGTCGGCGCAGCAACAATCATATCTGCAGTTAATCCACTTCCAGAAACTGAAGTAATTTGGTCAGTTGATGGAGTACCATAACAAGTAGAATAACCAGTTAATGAAGTTGGCGATGGAGTAATAAAGGCAGTTGAAACAAATGCTACAGGATTATTATAAAATTTTAAATTACTAAAACAAGCGCTGGTAGCTCGACTAGAACCAGGGTTGTCTCCTAAATACAAAGATTTTTCAGTGTCGGATGTTAAAGCAGGAAGTTGAATATCTAGACACAATTGATTATTTACTTCAAGTTTAGTAATACCATTAATATATTGTAATCTAATGTTATAATCAACCCCTGGAGTAATAGTAACACCAACAGCTTCCATAGAAAAATTTGAGTTGTTAAATAAAACCCTTAATTTTCCAGCTTGGTTTATTGTTAAACCGAAATATCTATTACTACCTATTACAAAAAGAGTATGATTACTTGTGGCGGTACTTCCCGCACTCAAACTCGTAAAGTTAAAAGTAAGATCAATTTGAAAATTACTTTGACTTAGAGTGGTAATATCAGCTGTTTTCAAACCACCAGTAGATTGATTTACGTTATCTGAACAAACACTCGTTGCCCCTAGGGTTACAGCACCAGCTGTTGGTGTTGAAAAGGACGCTGGTCCCCAAGCACCTACAGATGCTGACATGGTGTTATTAAATGGATATTCTGCAATTAAAGTCTGGCCAAAAGCAAGATTAATCGTTAACAACAAAAATGCAGTTAACGCAACCATGCGTGAGAATCCTTTATTAGCAAATTTAGTGGTAGTTGAATCTACAGACATAGAAAGTTTTTTTGATTTTTTGAATACATCTACCACATTTTGAAATGGTGAAAAGTAATTGGAGTATAATTTTTCGGACATAGAAATTGTGGAATAAAATTTCTTTACGGAAAATTTAAGTAGAGATGTAGCCATGTGAAATTAATTTATAAAATAATAACTTATTAACCAGGCAAAGATAAAGGCAACCTAAGAAGGAAGGAAAAATTGAGTATAGCAAAAATATAGATGAAAAGAGATAAAATACCGCCAAAATACCCTATTTATGGGTTCGATGATAAATTAACAAGAATAGTAATGCCAAAAAAAGAGTTAATTCTATTCGATGTTATTAACAATTTGGAAAAGGTCTTCGTCGGGTTGAAGTTCTAATTTTTTCTTTAAAAGGTATTTTTTTGTAATCACACTTTCATGAGAAACTTGAAGTAAATTGGCAATTTCTTTATTGGATAAATTGAGCTTAATCAAGCTACAAAAACTAATATCTTTTGACGTTAATTTTGGATATTTTTCTTTAATATTCGTATTGAATTCAGGGTGGATTTTTGAAAATTTCATCATAAATTCACTCCAATATTCTTTCTGAGACAAAATAGACCTAATTTCTTTGATAAGATTTTGCATTTTAACATCTTTTACCTCTTTACTGCCTTGCCCTGCTTTTTCAATAATCGAAAGTATTGAATCTTGAATATTGGCAAGTTGCATAGTTAAAGCCGTTAGTTCTCGTTCTTTAGAAACTAATTGTTCCAAAACTAATTGCTGTTGTTGTTCTGATGAAAGAAAGTTAGAATGGGTGATTTTAACCGTTTCATTGCAATAATAAAGTTCGTTGGTTTTCTTTTTAATTTCTATTATGTAGTTACGCAATAATGAAAATAAATAAACTATAATAATCAAAAAAATAGCTGTCAATAAAATTAGACCATAGATTTTTTTATTCTGAAACTGAAGTAATACTAAGGTATTCGAAGTTTTTTCTTTTTCAGATAAATAGTAACTTTTAAGTTTAGCCAGTTTTATATTTTGTTGAGTGTTTTCCTTTTTCAAACTAGCATTATCTATTTTTAAGGAATCATTTACCAATTGATTATTTTGAACAGCAAAAGCATTCGTTGATTTAACAACGGCAATCGACTCTCCTTGTGATGAAAAATTATTGGATTTTGAAAACAATAGTAACGAAAATAAACAGTTCGCTACAATATAACTTAGCTTAAATCTCATTGGTGTAATTACTTCTTAAATTTTAAAATTTTAATTCTTTTATCTATATTTTATCAATATAAATGAAAGACTAAAATATAATTAATCCGCAACGCCACAAATTTATAAGAATAGAAAAAATATAGATAATAAAAATAATTGAAATTTCATATTTTATCATAAAATATTGAAAAACAATGATTTAATAAATATTATTGCCATTCATTGTTGTTTTTTCATAAATAAAGCACTTAAAAACCGATATAAAATAGCGGGTAATTGTCTTTATTAAAAATTAAAAGTCATGATTTCCAATTTGGGCGAATTAGAACTTCAAAAATATAGAAATTATGTAGAAAAAAATAATTTTTTTGAAAAATTATCGGCTTCATTAAATTTCTTTATTAATCTGATAATCCCTTTTTAATTAAAATTAAAAGCAATTGAAAATTAAAAAAATAATAACTTGCAGCAAAAAAATGAAAAAAATACAATCGTCCTTCCTTGGTCTAACTTTTCTAATTTTTTTCTCTTGTGGAAGCCAAAAAAACAACGTGGATTCTTTAAAAGAAGTCAACTTCACTTTAGATTCTTGGCATGAATCAGCAGCAAATGCCAACTTTGAAAGTTACATTAGTATAATGACGTCAAACGCAGTTTTTATTGGGACTGACGCAACCGAAAACTGGCAACTGGATGCTTTTAAAACGTTTTCTAAACCTTATTTTGAAAAAGGAAAAGCTTGGGAGTTTACCTCAATTCAGCGAAATATTTACTTTAGTGAAAATAAAAAAATAGCTTGGTTTGATGAACTTTTGGATACTCAAATGAAAATTTGCCGAG
>JBIHZQ010000029.1:0-22041 GCA_044231345.1 Flavobacterium sp. | reverse complement strand
TAACGAGTGTAATTATACCGTCAATAAATTTTAATTTATTACCCCGTATAAAACCATCATTATCTGGTATTGGAATATATTCCGACATTGTGTTGAAGTGTTAAACATCTCAAAGCTGGTGGGTTTTAGAGGTTAGAAAACCGAACCGCCAACAGCTATTTTGATATAGTGGGGACTTAGTGGAATTACCGTTTCGCATCATAATTCTGCAAAGCAGAAAATTGAAAGGTTGCGAAATCCCCACCATCTCAAAGTAGCAAGACGTTAGCCGTAATACCAAAGAATATGAAAAAAATCAACATTATCATAATCCTATTTTGTTTCTTTAATTCTTTACAAGCACAACAGAAATTTAAAATTGAAGCTAAAGAAACTGAAACTTGGAGGTCAATTTATTTAATCAACGACGACAAAGGAAATCTTATAAAAGAATTAGATAGTTCTAAATATTCTGTTTCCTTTAACGATGAAAGTTTGAGATATTTTGCTGTATTTCTCATAAAAAACAAAAGAGGTTGGTCAGCAATTGATTCAAATGAAAAATTTTTATTTGAAGTTTTCAATCAAGGTGATGAAATTAATCCAGATAATTTAGTTGAAAATAGAATCCGAATTATAGATGAAAATCAAAAAATTGGATTCGCTGATGAAAAAGGTCTAATAATTATTAAACCACAATTTGAAATGGTAACTTCATTTCATAATGGAAAAGCAATTATTGCTGAAAATTGCGAAAAAATTCCATGGAATAATCACGCAAAAGAATCTGATTGTCATCATTACTCAATAGACTGTAAAAAATACGGATACATAAATGATAAAGGAAAAATTATTGAATTAGGAAATTACACGTTTGAAGAAATACAGAAAAAAATAAATTGGAAACAACCTGAATAAAAGTACTACGGCTAACCGCCGTTTGCAAAAATGGCGAGGCTCAGGATTTATCTGAAATGGAGAAGTTAATTAACCCCGCTCCGCAAAGTCTCCCGACTTTGAGGGAAAATAAAGAAAAAGAAAAAAGGAGTACAAAGAAAATAGAAAGAGTAAATTATTACGCAAAGTCTACCGACTTCATAGCAAAGTAAGTATCGGGTTGCTGCCCACACGAAAAATTCGTGCGGTAGCGGGGAAATTTTTAAACGACAAACAGCAATGCAAGAACTTAAATCCGAACAGATGAAAAAAATTATAATTCTATTATTATTTTTTTTAAATAGCATCAATGGGCAGGAATACAAATTTGATCAATTTATAAACTATATTATTATTACCCAAAACAATAGTATTGAAACTCCTGTTTTTGCTAATTCCCACGATGATAGTTATTTTTAAAATTATATCCAGATGAACCAGGCAATAATAATGCTCGTTTGTTCGATAAAAAAAATAGGAAGATCCATTTTCTCCGTGTTTTTGAAAAACCAGATGGGTATTCCATTGACTATATATCAACTGCACCGATGAAAGATATTTACAATAAAAATGTTGGCTGTAAACGTTTTATTTCAATTGACTCTACCAATTTTATTTTGCGTTATTATACGAATAAAAAGAAGACTAAATTTTCAGATTTTAAATGTAAAATGAAAGCTGAAACGAATATTAAAAACGGGTTGTCATTATTTCTTTTTAGTGGGAAAAATGGTAGCATGGAAAATTTAGAAAATTATAATTATTTACCGGGTCTCGTTGAATATAGTACATCGGAATATTTTTGTACTCAACTAATCAATTATAAAGAAATAAAAATGGTTATACAACTCCCGCTCCGCAAAGTCTCCCGGCTTTGAAGAAAAATAATGAAAAAGAAAAAGGAGTACAATGAAAATAGAAAGAGTAAACTATTCCGCCAACTCTCCCGACTTCGTAGCTAAGCAACTCAAAACGTTTGTCTTGCTGAACTTGTTTCAGCATCTAGTTAGAGAGCATCTGAAATAAAACCCCATGGACAAATCGGGGCGTAAACGGTTGCGTTTCCGCCCGAATCCTTTCGCGTGGTTCGCATTGACGCCACCCAATTATGAAAATCTAAACGTAATTTATTAGCCCTGACAGTAGCGGCATCCTGTTGTGGCGGGGTTCGCCAGAACAGATATAGCGAATGGCAGGACGGATAGCGAATAACAACAGATCGAATGCTCCTTAAAAAAATCCATTTTATTACTCTGGTAGGAATTCTTTTTTTTAACTCAACCTCTTTTATGGATATCTTAAAAACTGGCAAGTTGTCGTTCATCGATGAAAAACGTGCGAATACCCTGAATATCAATATTTTTGCAAAAAAAAGTTACCCGATTGAATTTCGTATTATAAATAAGTTTACATTTGTCACATTATAAATTATTATTATTATTACAATGCGTACAGGTACAGTAAAATTTTTCAATGAATCTAAAGGTTACGGATTCATTACAGACGAAGAAACAGGTAAAGACATTTTTGTGCATGCTTCAGGAATCAGAGCGGAAGAATTACGCGAAGGGGACAGAGTAAGTTACGAAGAAGAAGAAGGTAGAAAAGGTAAAGTTGCTGCACAAGTTGCAGTTCTTGAAGACTAAAAATATAGATATTTTTGTTACCTAGAGTGTACAAACGTCCCGATCATTCGGGACGTTTTTTTTATGCCTAAAGGCGACGATATGCTATAAAAAAGGGGCTTATTTATAATTAATAAAAATTAGCCATTCCGCCTCGAAAAATTAAAATGAAAATCAGTTTTATCATTGCGAATTAATTATTGAAAACTTACCTTTGCCATTAATTTCAATGTTAAAATAATAAAAGTATGCAAACAGACCAGCTTAGTTATTTTCCGATTTTGATGCAATTTTTGCTAGCCGTTGGATTTGTGGTTGGAATCATCAT
This sequence comes from Flavobacterium sp., assembly GCA_044231345.1. GTDB lineage: Bacteria > Bacteroidota > Bacteroidia > Flavobacteriales > Flavobacteriaceae > Flavobacterium. Next base: position 19,173 of record JBIHZQ010000029.1, on the reverse strand, counting down.
AGTTTCTAGTTTTTTAGGGCCAAAAAGAAGTTCGGAAAAGAAAGACATCAACTTTGAGTGCGGAATAGAGTCGGTTGGAAATGCTAGAATTCCGTTTTCAGTGAAATATTTCTTGGTTGCCATCCTTTTCGTATTGTTTGATGTTGAGGTAATCTTTTTATATCCATGGGCAATCAATTTTAAAGAATTGGGAGTTGAAGGATTGTTGAAAATGATGGTTTTTATGGCGCTTCTTTTGATAGGATTCTTTTACATTATCAAAAAGAAAGCGTTGGAGTGGGAGTAACTAATTATTTAGCTGTTGAATTTTAAATCTAAAATGATGTCATTTTAATTTGCAATTCAAAATTCAAAATTATAATAATAAAGATGACTGAATCTAAAACAAAAATAGTTGAGGCGCCTGATGGAGTTGTTGGAGAAGGGTTTTTTGCCACAAAATTAAATGATGTAGTAGGATTAGCGCGAGCCAATTCACTTTGGCCATTGCCGTTTGCGACCTCTTGTTGTGGAATTGAGTTTATGGCTACGATGGCATCGCATTACGATTTAGCACGTTTTGGCTCAGAACGAGTGAGTTTTTCTCCACGTCAAGCAGACATGTTATTGGTGATGGGAACCATTTCAAAAAAAATGGCCCCTATTTTACGACAAGTTTACGAACAAATGTCAGAACCAAGATGGGTAATCGCCGTTGGTGCTTGTGCCTCATCTGGAGGAATTTTTGACACTTATTCAGTGCTTCAAGGGATTGATAAAGTGATTCCGGTTGACGTTTACGTACCGGGATGTCCGCCAAGACCCGAACAAATTGTTGATGGCGTAATGAAATTGCAAGAAATTGTGAAAAATGAATCCGTTCGCCGAAGAAGTTCACCAGAATATCAAGAATTATTAGCTTCTTATAACATCAAATAATGGCTTTAGATACCCTACAGATTCAAGAGAAATTAGTAGCCCACTTTGACGCAACTACCTTTCATTTTACTCAAGAAAAATCTATTTTTTCAATAGAAGTTGCTTCCGATAAAATTACTGCAGTAGTATTGTTTCTTAAAAATGACGAAATCTTGCGTTTCAATTTTCTAACGGATTTATGCGGAATTCATTATCCAGAAAGTGACGAAAACGAACAGTTTGCGGTGGTTTACCACCTTCATAATTGGATAGACAATGTTCGCATCAAAATCAAAACCTATCTATCAGGAACAAATCCAGAAATAAAAACGGTTTCCAATATTTTTCCTTGTGCCAATTGGATGGAAAGAGAAACCTATGATTTTTATGGAATTAACTTTATAGGGCACCCGCAGTTGAAACGAATTTTAAATATGGACGAAATGATTTCGTTTCCAATGAGAAAAGAATTTCCTATGGAAGATGGCGGACGAACCGATAAAGACGACCGTTTTTTCGGTAGAACAATAGATAATTATTAATCCTATCACTATAATTTTTCACATTAAATAAATGTCAGAACTATTATTATCACCAGAGCATCGATATGCTAAAATCATCAAGGAGCGATTAAACGAGGATGGAAGCGAGCTTTCTATTTTGAATTTAGGTCCTACTCACCCAGCGACACACGGAATTTTTCAGAACATCTTGTTGATGGACGGGGAGCGAATCCTAGAAGCAGAACCTACCATTGGATACATCCATAGGGCTTTTGAAAAAATCGCAGAAAATCGACCTTTTTATCAAATCACACCGCTAACTGACCGAATGAATTATTGTTCTTCGCCAATTAATAATATGGCGTGGTGGATGACTTTGGAAAAATTATTAGACATTGAGGTTCCAAAAAGAGCGCAGTATTTAAGAGTTATCGTAATGGAATTGGCGAGAATTACCGATCACCTGATTTGCAATTCCATCCTTGGAGTAGATACCGGAGCTTATACAGGGTTCTTGTATGTATTTCAATTTAGAGAAAAAGTATACGAAATCTACGAAGAAATTTGTGGGGCTCGATTAACAACCAATATGGGAAGAATTGGTGGTTTCGAAAGAGATTGGTCGCCAGAAGCCTTCCGAAAATTAGACGTGTTTTTAGAAGAATTTCCAGTAGCTTGGAAAGAATTTGAAAACTTATTTGAAAGAAACAGAATTTTTATTGACAGAACGGTAAACGTAGGCGCCATATCTGCTGAGAAAGCAATGGCTTACGGATTTACAGGACCAAATTTGAGAGCCGCCGGCGTTGATTATGACGTTCGTGTTTCTGAACCGTATTCATCCTATGAAGATTTTGATTTTATCGTTCCCGTAGGAAAATCAGGCGATACTTATGACCGCTTTTGCGTTCGTAATGCCGAAGTTTGGGAAAGCATCAGCATCATCAAACAAGCATTGGCAAAAATGCCAGCAGGAAATGATTTTCATGCCGATGTCCCAGCCTATTACTTGCCTCCAAAAGAAGAGGTGTATCACGATATGGAATCGTTGATTTACCATTTCAAAATTGTAATGGGTGAAGTGCCTGTGCCAGTTGCCGAAGTATATCATGCGGTTGAAGGTGGAAATGGCGAATTAGGATTTTATTTAGTGACAGACGGAAGCAGAACGCCCTACAGATTGCATTTCAGAAGACCTTGTTTTATTTATTACCAAGCCTATCCTGAGATGATTAAAGGTTCGATGCTTTCGGATGCAATTGTAATTTTGTCGAGTTTGAATGTAATTGCAGGAGAGTTAGACGCATAAATAAATTATAAATTTTGATTTATAAACGACCAATGAGACCATTTCATTTCAAATTTAAAATTCAGAATTCAAAATAATAAAAAATGGAACACACACATTACCCACAAGAAATAAATATCACAGAAGCGTTGATGAATCGCATCAATGAGTTGATTAGTCATTATCCTGAGGATAAAATAAAATCGGCATTATTACCAGTTTTGCACGAAGTTCAAGATGCACACGACAATTGGTTGAGTATTGAATTAATGGACAAAGTGGCTGAAATTTTACGCCTCAAACCCATTGAAGTTTATGAAGTGGTTTCGTTTTATACAATGTACAATCAAAGACCAATTGGGAAATACATGTTTGAATTTTGTCAAACTTCGCCTTGTTGTTTGAATGGTGTGGAAGATTTAATGGATTATACTTGCGAGAAATTAGGTGTAAAAGTAGGCGAACCAACAGCTGATGGCCTTTTTGAAGTAAGAGGTGTTGAATGTTTAGGCGCTTGTGGTTATGCCCCTATGATGCAATTGGGAGATTTCTATAAAGAGCATCTTACCAAAGAAAAAATCGATCAATTGATTGTTGATTGCAAAGAAGATAAAATTACGTTACACGATAAATAATATGTCACAAAAAATATTATTAGACAAAATAAATGTTCCTGGGATTAAAACCTATGAAGTTTATCGCCAAAATGGGGGTTATGCTTCTGTAGAAAAAGCTATGAAAACAATGACCCCAGATGAAGTTGTGGAAGAAGTGAAAACTTCGGGACTTCGTGGTCGTGGTGGAGCAGGATTTCCAGCAGGAATGAAATGGAGTTTCATAGATAAAAAATCAGGAAAACCTAGACATTTAGTTTGCAATGCCGATGAATCAGAACCGGGTACTTTCAAAGATCGTTATTTGATGGAATTCATTCCTCATTTATTGATTGAAGGAATGATTACTTCGAGTTTTGCGTTGGGAGCTAATTTATCCTACATCTATATTCGTGGAGAATATATGTGGATTTATAAAATTTTAGAAAAAGCCATTGCCGAAGCAAAAGCTGCCGGTTGGTTAGGAAAAAATATATTAGGAACAGGTTATGATTTGGAATTATACGTTCAAATTGGAGCTGGAGCCTACATTTGTGGTGAAGAAACCGCATTGATAGAATCGTTGGAAGGAAAAAGAGGAAATCCTCGAATCAAACCCCCATTTCCTGCAGTTTCAGGACTTTGGTCAAATCCAACCGTAGTAAATAACGTAGAAACTATTGCCGCTGTGCCTTGGATTGTCAATAATTCAGGTGCTGATTATGCTAAAATAGGAATTGGTCGTTCTACGGGAACCAAATTAATTTCGGCATCTGGACACATCAAAAACCCGGGAGTTTATGAAATTGAATTGGGTTTAAGCGTTTACGAATTTATGAATTCTGATGAATATTTAGGAGGAATGAGTTCTGACCGACCATTGAAAGCGTTTGTGCCCGGAGGAAGTTCTGTACCCGTTTTGCCAGCGCATCTAATTTATAAAACAGCTAACGGCGAAGATCGTTTGATGTCTTATGAATCGTTGAGTGATGGCGGATTTGCAACAGGTTCTATGTTGGGTTCAGGAGGATTTATTGTGTATAATGACACTTCATGTATTGTAAGAAATACGTGGAATTTCTCAAGATTTTACCATCACGAAAGTTGCGGACAATGCTCGCCTTGCCGAGAAGGAACGGGTTGGATGGAAAAAGTATTACACAGAATAGAAAACGGTCACGGACGTGAAGAAGATATTGATTTGCTGTTGAGTATTCAAAGTAAAATTGAAGGAAATACGATTTGTCCATTAGGTGATGCAGCAGCTTGGCCAGTGGCAGCTGCGATTCGTCATTTTAGAGACGAATTTGAGTATCACATTCGTTTTCCAGAAAAAATTAAAAACAGAGATCACTTTGTGAATGAGCCTTTCGAAAAGGTCAAGCATTTGGTTTCTAAAATAACAGTATAAAAGTTGATAGTTGACGGTTGATAGTTAATGAATTTCTAAAACTAACAACCAAAAACCAACAACCAACAAGCAATATTATGAAAGTAACTATAGACGGTCAAGAAATTGAAGTAGAAGCAGGAACTACCATCTTGCAAGCAGCTAGAAAAATCGGTGGAGAATCTGTTCCGCCAGCCATGTGCTATTATTCCAAGTTAAAAGGCAGCGGAGGAAAGTGCCGTTGTTGTTTAGTTGAGGTTTCTAAAGGAAGCGAGGCCGATCCAAGACCGATGCCAAAATTAATGGCTTCTTGTGTTACCGGTTGCATGGATGGAATGGAAGTAAAAAGCATTGAATCAGATAGAGTAAAAGAGGCTAGACAGTCGGTAACAGAATTTTTACTAATAAATCACCCGTTGGATTGTCCCGTTTGTGATCAGGCTGGAGAATGTGATTTGCAAAATTTAAGTTTCAAGCACGGTAAATCTGAAGCTCGTTTTGTGGAAGAAAAGCGAACTTTTGAGCCAGAGGATGTAGGTCCAAATATACAGTTGCACATGAATCGTTGTATTTTGTGCTACCGATGTGTGATGGTTGCGGATCAATTGACCGACAATCGCGTTCATGGAGTTATGGATCGAGGCGATCACTCGAATATTTCTACCTGTATTTCAAAGGCAATTGACAATGAATTTTCAGGAAATATGATTGACGTTTGTCCAGTTGGGGCGTTAACCGATAAAACATTCCGATTTAAATCGAGAGTATGGTTCAGCAAACCCTATGATGCCCATAGAGATTGTCCAACATGTTCAGGAAAAACTACCGTTTGGATGTTTGGCGACGAAATTCAACGAGTGACGGGTAGAAAAGACGAATACCACGAAGTAGATGAATTCATTTGCAACGGATGTCGTTTTGACCACAAAGAGGTTACTGACTGGGTAATAGAAGGGCCAAGAAAATTCGAAAAAGACTCGGTTATTAATCAAAATAAGTACAATAGAAAATTGGAAACAGTTCATATTGCTACAGAAGACAAAATCCTTAAAGGAAGAGAAGAAGACCGTAAAAAAATTAGTATGGCTGCTATTCCGATGAGTAAAGAAGAAGAAGAAGAATTTAAAAAAGGAAATCTTTAGATGTTAGACAGTACCATTATTATAGAGAAGAGTATCATTATTTTTGCTGTTTTTTCAATCACCATGATTATGGCGATGTACTCTACATTAGCTGAAAGAAAAATAGCTGCTTGGCTACAAGATAGAATTGGGCCTAATAGAGCGGGAAAAGGGGGTCTTTTACAGCCTTTAGCGGATGGATTAAAATTATTTGCAAAGGAAGAGTTTGAGCCCAATACTCAAAACAAATTTTTGTTTTTTGTAGGACCAGCCATAGCCATGAGCACTGCTTTAATGACTAGTGCGGTGATTCCTTGGGGAGATAAGTTACACCTTTTTGGTAGAGATATTATACTTCAAGCGACCGATATTGACGTGGCCTTACTGTATGTTTTTGGGGTAATTTCTGTTGGTGTTTACGGAATCATGATTGGTGGATGGGCATCTAATAATAAGTTTTCTTTGATGGGAGCCGTTCGTGCAGCTTCGCAAATGGTATCCTATGAAGTGGCGATGGGACTTTCAATTATTGCGCTTTTGATGATGACGGGAACGTTAAGTTTACGTGAGATTTCGGCACAACAATCAGGAATGAATTGGAATGTGTTTTACCAACCGGTTTCTTTTTTAATATTTTTAATTTGTGCTTTTGCGGAAACCAATAGAACACCGTTTGATTTAGCGGAGTGCGAAAGCGAATTAATTGGAGGTTACCATACTGAATATTCTTCCATGAAGATGGGATTCTATTTGTTTGCGGAGTATGCCAACATGTTTATTTCTTCGACCATTTTAGCTATTTTATTCTTTGGCGGATATAACTATCCTGGAATGAGTTGGGCAGTTGAAAATTGGGGAGTGAATTTGGCAAATGTGATAGGAATTGCGGTATTATTTGCAAAAATATGTGGGTTTATCTTTTTCTACATGTGGATTCGTTGGACGATTCCAAGATTTAGATACGATCAATTGATGCATTTGGGATGGAGAATTTTGATTCCATTATCGATAATAAATATTGTTGTGACTGGGATAGTGTTATTACGAAATGAGATCTTGGTCTTTTTTGGACTATAGATTGATGTTTAAAAAGACAGAAATTAATTAAGAATAAAGCCCTAGCCCTGATTGAAGTGGAAATCCTTTGTGAAACATAGTGGAACAAAGATTGAAACGGAAAGCGGGAAAAAGCTTCAAAAATTAAAAATTAGAAAATGAACATAGAAAGCATTTCCTTATCGGGAAGAAAAAAAGTGGTCTCCAACAAGGAGATGACTTTTTTGGAAAAAATGTATCTGGTTGCGATTGTGAAAGGGTTAATTATTACAATCAAGCATTTATTTCGCAGAAAAGTAACGATTCAATATCCAGAGCAAGTTCGTGAGATGAGTCCAGTTTATCGTGGTCAGCACATGTTGAAACGCGATGAGCAAGGGCGAGAAAATTGTACGGCGTGTGGTTTGTGCGCGTTATCTTGTCCTGCGGAAGCCATCACGATGAAGGCGGAGGAGCGCAAGCCAGATGAATTGCATTTGTATCGGGAGGAGAAATATGCTTCGATCTATGAAATCAATATGTTACGATGTATATTTTGTGGACTGTGTGAGGAAGCGTGTCCTAAAGATGCCATTTATTTAACTACTTCAAAAGTCTTAGTTCCTGCGAGTTATGAGAGAGAAGATTTTATTTTTGGTAAAGATAGATTAGTCATGCCGTTAGAAATGGCGATTAATAATGCGCAACTTAAAAACGTTAACTAATGTCTACGATAGTTCTAATTTTTTCTTTTTTGGCTGCCCTAACTATAGCCACAGCTTTTTTGACAATTTACAGTCGGAACCCTATTCATAGCGCTATTTATTTAGTAATTTGTTTTTTCTCGATTGCGGGACATTATTTGTTATTAAACTCTCAATTCTTGGCTATTGTTCATGTGATTGTGTATTCTGGGGCGATTATGATTTTATTCTTATTCACCATCATGTTAATGAATTTGAATAAAGAAAATGAGGTTCACAAACCTAGAATTACGCGATTAGGAGCTATTGTTTCCTTTTTGTTAATCAGTTTTATTTTGATATTGATTTTTGTGAATTCCAAGCCAATAGCAGACGGTTCGTATGACGTTACTGGCGAAGATTATCAGTCAATTAAAGTGTTGGGTAAAGTGTTGCTAAACGAATACATGGTTCCGTTTGAATATGCATCTGTATTGCTATTAGTTGCCATGATTGGAACAGTTTTATTGTCTAAGAAAGAAAAAACAGATAAATAATTATGAATAATATTTTGAACCATATAGGCATAGAAAACTATATTTTCCTTTCGGTGATCCTTTTTTGTATTGGTGTTTTTGGAGTGTTATATAGAAGAAATGCGATTATCGTATTTATGTCGATTGAAATTATGCTCAACGCAGTTAATTTATTGTTTGTTGCTTTTTCAACTTACCATCAAGATGCCCAAGGACAGGTTTTTGTTTTTTTCTCGATGGCTGTAGCGGCGGCTGAAGTAGCCGTTGGTTTGGCAATTTTAGTTTCGATATTTAGAAATTTAGGTTCTATAGATATCGATAATTTAAAAAATTTAAAAGGATAATTTTCCATGGATAAAAATTTAGCTTTAGTAATAGTTCTTGCTCCTTTTTTAGGTTTTCTATTTAATGTTTTCTTCGGAAAGAAGGTAGGTAAAAGCACTGTTGGAATGATAGGAACTTTAGCGGTGGTTGTATCATTTTTGATGACACTTTACTTTTTCATTGGAATTAATCAAACCAAACAGGCGATTGAAATTGATTTATTTGATTGGATAGCCATTAGTAATTTCAAAATTAATTTTGGCTTCTTATTGGATCAGTTGTCGTTGCTTTGGTTGCTTTTTGTTACTGGAATAGGGGCTTTGATTCATTTGTATTCGATTAGTTACATGCACGATGATGAGCACATGGATCGGTTTTTTTCCTATCTAAATTTGTTCATTTTCTTCATGATTCTTCTTGTAATTGGCAGCAATTTGTTAGTGATGTTTATCGGATGGGAAGGCGTTGGACTGTGTTCGTATTTATTGATTGGTTTCTGGCATAAAAATCAAGCCTATAACGATGCTGCAAAGAAAGCTTTTATCATGAACCGGATTGGTGATTTAGGGTTTTTAGTCGGAATTTTTATTATAGGTTTTTTATTTTCTACCTTAAATTTCGTTGAATTAAAAGAAGTTATTTTAGGCGGAACGAGTAGTGGAAATACTTTTTGGATTGCCATGGCTGCCTTGGCATTATTTATTGGTGCATCGGGAAAATCAGCACAAATTCCTTTATATACTTGGCTTCCTGACGCAATGGCTGGACCAACGCCTGTATCGGCTTTGATTCATGCTGCGACCATGGTAACGGCGGGAATTTTTATGATTACCAGATTAAATTTCTTATTTGATTTAGCCCCACAAATTCAAAATATCATTTCAATCGTTGGAGCGTTAACGGCATTAGTAGCAGCAACAATAGGGTTATTTCAAAATGACATCAAGAAAGTTTTGGCTTATTCTACGGTATCTCAATTAGGTTTAATGTTTCTTGCCTTAGGTTTGGGAGCTTATGAAGTTGCGGTTTTTCACGTAATTACGCATGCGTTTTTCAAAGCGTGTTTGTTCTTAGGTTCTGGATCTGTGATTCATGCTTTGGGAGGAGAACAAGACATGCGTCAAATGGGGGGATTAAAAAACGTAATGAAAGTTACATACAGCACTTTTTTAGTGGCTTCCTTAGCGATTTCGGGTATTCCACCATTTTCAGGATTTTTCTCTAAAGATGAAATACTGTTAGTAGCTTTTGAGCACAATTTTTGGCTTTGGTTAATTGCCTCTTTAGCTTCTATTATGACTGCATTTTATATGTTCCGATTATTATATTTGACCTTTTTTAAAGAATTCAGAGGTACTGAAGAACAAAAACACCACCTTCACGAAAGCCCAAGTTTAATCACATTTCCTTTGATTGTATTAGCGGTTTTAGCCACAATTGGTGGTGCAATCAGCTTGCCGGGCAATAGTTGGTTAAACGCATATTTAGCACCACTTTTCCCAGAAGTTGCTCATGAATCACATGCTTTCGGAATTACAGAATATGCATTGATGGGAATTGCAGTACTTGGAGGAATAATTGGAATTGGAATTGCGTATGCTAAATTCATCAAACAAGCTCAAATTCCTAAAGAGGATAAAGATTTGACCGGTTTCTCTAAAGTGGTTTACCATAAATATTACGTTGATGAATTGTATGATTTGGTCCTCGTAAAACCAATAAATACGCTATCAATTTTCTTGAGAGACACAATTGAAAATTTATTATCTTCACTAGTTTTTGGTTTTGCCAAAATAGTAAATCTACTTGGAATACAAGGGAAAGTAGTTCAAAGCGGTAGCATTGGATTGTATCTTTTTGCTTTTGTTTTAGGGATGTGCGCAATATTAATCTATTTATTTTTACCTCAATAATTTTACCTAATGGATGTAACTTCTATTTTATTAATACTATTAGTTGGCGCTTTAGTCACCTACTTTTCGGGTAATAAATGGGCTTCAAAAGTAGCTTTGTTATTCGCATTAACCGCATTTGGCAGTGTACTTTGTTTGGTAAGTCACTATTATTCTGGACAACAAATTAATTTTTTACAGCTTTGGATTGCAAGTCCTCAAATTTATTTAGCGTTACAGGCCGATGGTTTGTCATTAGCCATGCTGCTTTTGACAACGGCATTAATTCCATTAATTATTGGAACTACTTTTGGTACTGAGCTAAAAAACGCCAGAAGTTTCTATGCCTTAATTCTCTTTATGGCCTTTGCTATGGCGGGAACATTCATGGCTGCAGATGGGTTTTTATACTATATATTTTGGGAATTATCATTACTGCCTATTTATTTTATTGCATTACTTTGGGGAAATAGCGATGTCGAAGAGAGAAAGAAAGCCGTTCTGAAATTTTTCATTTACACGTTGGCAGGTTCATTATTTATGTTGGTTGCCTTTGTTTATTTGTACCAAAAAACAGGTAATTTTTTACTTGGCGATTTGAATCAAATTCGTTTATCTGCAACGGAAGAGTTTTGGATATTTTTAGCTTTTTTCTTAGCCTATGCCATTAAAATTCCATTAATTCCATTTCATACATGGCAAGCTAATTTATACCAAAAGGCACCAGCCGTAGGTACAATGTTGCTTTCTGGTATCATGTTAAAAATGGGTTTATATAGTGTAATCCGCTGGCAATTACCGATAGCGCCTCACGCAGCGAAACAATTCATGCCAATTTTTATTAGTTTAGGAATAGCCGGAGTAATCTATGGTTCGATTGTGGCTTTACGTCAGCAAAACATAAAAAAATTAATTGCTTATTCCTCTTTAGCTCACGTGGGTCTTATCGCCTCGGGATGTTATACGCTAACAATCGATGGATTGCGAGGTGCCGTTATGCAAATGATAGCTCACGGATTTGTTATTGTAGGATTATTCTTTTGCGCCGAAATTATTTACAGAAGACTTCAAACAGAAACGATTTCAGAGATGGGCGGAATTCGTCCACAAACTCCAAAATTCACTTCGTTTTTTATGATTTTAGTTTTAGCATCAGTTGCATTGCCGTCAACTTTTAACTTCGTTGGAGAATTTACGGTTTTGTATAGTCTTTCACAAATTAATGTTTGGTATGCCCTATTGGGTGGGACTACCATTATTTTAGGAGCCTATTATATGTTAAAAATGTTCCAAAATGTTATGCTAGGAGAAACGAATGCCAAAATAATTACTGACATTACCATAAATGAAGGAATTATTTTAGTGAGTTTAGTGGCAGTATTGTTCTTTTTTGGGATGTATCCAAAACCCATCACCGAACTGATTACGCCTAGTCTAGAGGCAATTGTAAAACAAATCAACCGAAATTAAGATAATGACAACATTAATAGCAATAATAGGTTTAGGTATTTTATGCCTACTATTCGAAATACTTAACCTACGAAAATTCATAGTTCCTTTTACTATTGTTGGTTTATTAGCAGTACTTGGCATCACGCTTTCAGAATTTGGAGCCACATCTAATCACTATAATAACATGATAGTAGTTGATAAATTTTCAACTGCTTTTTCTAGTTTGTTTATCGTCCTAACTATTTTCTTAGTAGCGTTAGGACATGATTTTTATAAAAACAACCAAGGTAAATTATCTGATTTTATTGCCATAAAAGTATTTTTACTCTCTGGTGCTGTAGCAATGGTTTCTTTTGGAAATTTATCCATGTTTTTTTTAGGAATCGAAGTGCTCTCTATTTCTTTATATGTATTAGCGGCAAGCAACCGAATGAGTATTAAAAGTAATGAAGCAGGGTTGAAGTATTTTTTAATGGGTTCTTTTGCTTCTGGAATTCTATTATTTGGAATTTGCCTTATTTATGGTGCAATGGGTACTTTCGACATCATCGAAATTAGAGAATTATCCCGCTCTGCCGAATTGCCTAGTTGGTTTTTTATAGGAATTATATTAGTAGCTATCGGAATGTTTTTTAAAATTGCTGCAGTACCATTTCATTTTTGGGCACCTGATGTTTACGAAGGCGCACCCGCTTTGACCACTGCCACAATGAGTACAATTGCTAAAATTGTAGCTATGGCGACATTATACAAATTACTAACTACAATGAATGCTGACATTTCATACGGTTTCCAAATCATTATTGTAATTATTTCTATCGCCTCAATGACGGTGGGTAATATTATGGCATTAATGCAATCTAATGTAAAACGGATGCTGGCTTTCTCCGGAATTTCACATGCTGGGTTCATGCTTATGGCATTATTAAGCAGCACGACCTCAGCAGGAAGTTTATTATATTATACCGCTGCCTACTCCCTAGCAGGAATAGCGGCTTTTAGTGTATTATTATATGTTTGTAGCTCAAAGGATAACGAAGAAATCAGTAATTTCAATGGACTAGGCACTTCGAAACCCGTACTTGCCGCCGTATTAACTGCTTCTTTATTATCTATGGCGGGTATTCCAATATTTGCAGGATTTTTTGCTAAATTTATGTTGTTCAATCAAACCATAGAAGCAGGATATTTGGTAGTAGTTATTGCCGCTGTTTTAAATTCAATTATAAGTGTTGGATATTATTTCAAATTAATTTTGGCAATGTACACCAAAGAGTCAAGTCAAGAAATGCAACCCGTTCCATTGGTAATACACACTGTGGCAGTAGTAGCCATTTTGTTGAATGTCATCATCGGAATTTATCCATCGGCACTAATTGGATTATTAGGATAAATAAACAATAACATCATAAAAAAACCATCTGTTTAAATTTCCAAAAACAGATGGTTTTTTTATGACTGCAAATCGATTTTCGTAAAATTTATAGCTAATCTTACGGAGTTTGGTAAACTTCTATTCTAAATTATTATAGAATTGATAGAAATACCATAAAAGTGTCCAAAAATTATTACTATTTTATTGCATTTATTGTACTTTTGCCTAACTATTTTTATAAATCAGGATATTAAAAAATAATATGGATAGGTTTTCCTTTTTAAATGCGGCACATACCGAGTTTTTCGCTCAATTATACGATCAATATGTTGAAAATCCAGACAGTGTAGAGCCAAGTTGGAGAAGTTTTTTTCAAGGTTTCGATTTTGGAATGGCTACATATAACGAAGAAAATAAAGTAGAATTCATCACCAATATTGTTGAAGGGGGATTGCAAAACCCACAAGCATCAGAAAAAATTCAAAAAGAATTTAATGTGCTCAAACTAATTGACGGCTACCGTACACGTGGACATTTATTTACCAAAACCAATCCCGTTAGAGACAGAAGGATTTTCTCTCCAACGCTTGAAATATCAAATTTTGGACTTACTAACGCCGATCTAAATACGGTTTTCGATGCCGCAAAAGTGCTCGGTCATCAGCCGTTAACCTTGCAAGAAATAATTAAGCATCTTGAGAATGTATATTGTCAACATATCGGGATTGAGTACATGTACATCAGAGATCCAGATGTGGTTCAATGGATACAAAATAAATTAAACATCAACGACAATCTTCCTGCTTTTTCATCCGAAGAGAAAAAAACAATTCTGGACAAATTAAACCAAGCAGTTTCTTTTGAGAATTTCTTACATACCAAATACGTCGGACAAAAACGATTTTCGCTAGAAGGTGGAGAATCGATAATACCCGCATTAGACGCATTAATTGAAAAGGCGGCTGATAAAGGAGTGGAGCAATTTGTGATGGGAATGGCACATAGGGGTCGGTTGAATGTGTTGGCGAATATCTTTGAGAAATCGACTCAAGATATTTTCAGTGAGTTTGATGGAAAAGATTACGACCAAGAATATTTTGATGGCGATGTTAAATATCATTTGGGATTAACAGCAGATAAAGTGACTCGCTCTGGAAAAAAGATAAACATCAATTTAGCACCAAATCCGTCTCACTTAGAAACTGTTGGAGCAGTAATTGAAGGAATTGCAAGAGCCAAACAAGAGAAGTATTTTCCAAATGATTTTTCAAAAGTGTTGCCAATTGCAGTTCACGGTGATGCCGCTATTGCGGGGCAAGGAATATTGTATGAAATTGTTCAAATGGCAAAATTGGACGGGTATAAAACCGCCGGAACCATTCATATTGTAATTAACAATCAGGTTGGATTTACTACTAATTACTTAGATGCTCGTTCCTCAACCTATTGTACGGATGTGGCCAAAGTGACACTTTCGCCAGTCCTACATGTAAATGCAGACGATGCAGAAGCAGTGGTTCATGCAATGTCATTTGCCCTAGATTATAGAATGCAATTTGGAACCGATGTCTTTATTGACTTATTAGGATACAGAAAATATGGGCATAACGAAGGTGACGAACCCCGATTTACGCAACCCGTATTGTATAAAATTATTGCAAAACATAAAAATCCTAGAGATATTTATGCAGCACAATTACTAGCAGAAGGGATTATAGATGAAAATCTAGTAGCCACTCTTGAAAAAGAATACAAACAAGATTTAGAGCAAAATTTAGAAGCATCAAGAAAGAAGGATTTGACAATAATTACCCCTTTTATGAAAAATGAATGGGCAGGATATGTTCAAGTTTCTGATGATAAAATGCTGGAAAAAGTCGACACATCCTATTCAAAATCAGGATTAACGGCTGTTGCCAATGCCGTTTGTACTCTTCCAATAGATAAAAAGTTTATCAGTAAAACTCAAAAACTGATTAATGATAGAAAGACCATGTTCTTTGAAACCAACAAACTGGATTGGGCAATGGCAGAACATTTAGCCTACGGTTCGTTACTTCTAGAAGGATTTGATGTGCGTATATCTGGGCAAGATGTTGAGAGAGGAACTTTTTCTCACCGACATGCTGTAGTAAAAGTGGAAGACTCTGAGGAAGAAGTAACATTAATTAATAATTTGATAGGAGCTAAAGGAAAATTTAATATTTACAACTCTTTTTTGTCAGAATATGGCGTACTTGGATTTGATTACGGATATGCCCTAGCAAGCCCAAAAACATTAACAATATGGGAAGCACAGTTTGGGGATTTTAGTAATGGAGCCCAAATCATGATTGACCAATACATTTCTTGCGGAGAAGACAAATGGAATAACCAAAACGGAATTGTTCTCTTATTGCCTCATGGGTATGAAGGACAAGGTGCTGAGCATTCTTCCGCTAGAATGGAACGCTATCTACAACTTTGTGCACGGCATAACATGTTTGTTGCCGATTGTACTACACCAGCAAATTTCTTTCATTTGTTGAGACGTCAAATGAAAACTACGTTCCGAAAGCCTTTAATTGTATTCACTCCAAAAAGCTTATTGCGTGATCCAAGAGTAGTTTCTTCAATTGAAGATTTTGAAAACGGAAGCTTCCAAGAAACTTTTGACGATACTACGGTTGAAAAATCAGTAGCAACCACATTGGTTTTTTGTACGGGTAAATTTTATTATGATATTACGGCAGAAAGAGAGAAATTAGAAAGAAATGATGTAGCTGTTGTCAGAATAGAACAATTATTCCCATTGCCAGTCAATCAACTAAAAGAAATTATTGCAAAATATCCTAAGGTTACTGATTATGTTTGGGCTCAAGAAGAACCAAAAAATATGGGGGCTTATAGCTACATGTTAATGAATTTTGATTGGATACAGTGGAGATTGGCATCGCTAAAAGCATACGCCGCTCCAGCTGCAGGAAGTTATACAAGAGCCAAAAGACGTCATGCAGATGCGTTAAGAATGATATTTGATAAAGATTTATTTAGATAAAAATTTGGAGCTATTTCCTGCTTTACGTTGCAATCCACGCAAAAAAAAGCGTGGGATTTTCACTGCAATCAGGGCTAAAAAAGAAATAGAAACAAAACAAACCCAAGTTGTCCAACAAACAACTTAAAAAAATAAAATTCATAATTTAAAAGAGTAGAACATGATTTTAGAAATGAAAGTCCCTTCTCCGGGAGAATCGATAAAAGAAGTTGAAATTGCAACTTGGTTAGTAAAAGATGGTGATTATGTCGAAAAAGACCAAGCAATTGCTGAAGTAGATTCTGATAAAGCCACTTTGGAATTACCCGCAGAGGCCAGTGGAATCATTACTTTAAAAGCAGAAGAAGGGGATGCAGTAGCCGTTGGGGCAGTAGTTTGCCTAATTGATACTAGTGCAACTAAACCAAGTACTGGTGAGGTTCCTAAAGTAGCAATTGAAAAAGAAGTGAGTTCTACAAAAGAAGAAGTTAAACCAACACCAGTTGCAACTAAAACGTATGCCACAAGTACGCCATCGCCAGCAGCAAGAAAAATATTAGACGAAAAAGACATTCAACCGTCTGACATTGTCGGAAAAGGAAAAGAGGGACGCATCACAAAAGAGGATGCTATGAATGCAACTCCTTCTATGGGAACCCCTACAGGAGGATCACGTGGTTCAGAAAGAACTAAGTTATCTATGTTGCGCCGAAAAGTTGCAGAAAGGTTGGTTGCAGCTAAAAATGAAACGGCCATGTTAACTACTTTTAACGAAGTTAATATGACCCCAATTAATTTAATTCGTAACGAGTATAAAGAGGCTTTTAAAATAAAACATGGCGGATTAGGCCTTGGTTACATGTCTTTCTTTACCAAGGCAGTTACGCGTGCATTGCAATTATTTCCAGATGTTAATTCAATGATTGATGGAGATTATAAAGTAGGATATGATTTCTGTGATATTTCAATTGCCGTTTCTGGCCCTAAAGGATTAATGGTTCCAGTTGTTAGAAATGCTGAAAATTTAACTTTTCGTGGTGTTGAAGCCGAAATCAAACGATTGGCTATAAAATCTCGCGACGGACAAATAACAGTGGACGACATGACCGGCGGAACTTTTACAATTACTAATGGGGGCGTTTTTGGAAGCATGCTTTCGACCCCAATTATCAATCCTCCCCAATCAGGAATTTTAGGCATGCACAACATTATTGAGCGTCCTATTGCCGTAAAAGGGAAAGTCGAAATTCATCCCATGATGTACGTGGCGCTTTCATACGACCACCGAATCATTGATGGGCGAGAGTCGGTAGGATTCTTAGTTGCCGTTAAAGAAGCATTAGAAAATCCTTTAGAATTATTAATGGAAGGAAATGCTATAAAAGCATTAGAATTGTAATTAGTATCGTTAAACGTATTATTTATTTTATATATCATCCCATTTAGGAAACTGAATGGGATTTTTTTCGGTAGATTTACCATTCAAAAATAGCAGATGCAAAATAAAAAAACAGCAGCAATCGGGTTTATTTTTATAACGTTGTTGATCGATATAACTGGATGGGGAATCATAATTCCCGTAATTCCAAAATTAATCAAAGAATTAATCAATGGAGACATCAGCGAAGCCGCAAAAATTGGAGGTTGGCTAACGTTTGCCTATTCGATTACACAATTTGTTTTTGCGCCTTTAATTGGAAATTTAAGCGATAAATATGGACGAAGACCAATATTGCTAATCTCCCTTTTTGGATTTTCATTAGATTACCTTTTCCTATCCATGGCTCCAACGATTGCTTGGTTATTTGTTGGTAGAATTATCGCTGGAATAACGGGGGCAAGTATTACTACAGCAACGGCATATATTGCTGACATTAGTACGCCTGAGAATAGAGCTAAGAATTTCGGAATGGTAGGTGCTGCTTTTGGATTAGGATTTATCATTGGTCCCGTAATGGGAGGATTGTTAGGTCAATATGGAGCTAGAGTTCCTTTTTATGCGGCCGCTTTATTATGCCTATTAAACTTTTTATATGGCTTTTTTATTCTTCCAGAATCGTTAATAAAAGAAAACAGAAGAGCATTTGAATGGAAAAGAGCCAACCCAATTGGAGCGTTATTAAATCTAAAAAAACATCCAAAATTGCTAGGTTTAATGACCTCATTATTTATACTTTATGTTGCCTCACACGCGGTTCATAGCAACTGGAGTTATTTTACTATTTATAGGTTCAATTGGGGCGAAAAAATGGTTGGAATCTCTCTTGGAATTATTGGGCTATTAGTCGGAGTGGTACAAGGCGGTTTAATACGTTGGATAAATCCAAAATTAGGAAATGAAAAAAGTATTTATCTCGGAATTGCATTATATACCCTTGGGATGTTTTTATTTGCTTTTGCCACTGAAAGTTGGATGATGTTTGTGTTTTTAATCCCTTATTGCCTTGGTGGAATTGCAGGACCAGCAATGCAATCAGTGGTTTCTGGATATGTTTCCCCTTCAGAACAAGGAGAAATACAAGGAACAATGACGAGCTTAATGAGCGCGTCCTCCATTATTGGCCCCCCATTAATGTCAACCCTATTTTATTATTTTACACACGAAGGAGCTCCATTTCAATTTCCTGGCGCTCCCTTTGTTCTTGGAGGTTTATTAATGTTAATTAGTACTGTTTTAGCTTATTTTTCATTGAGAAAGTAATATTAACCAAAACAGTATCTTAGCACTTTAATTCAATACAATGATAATAACAGATACTCATACCCATTTATACAGTGAAGAGTTTGATGTGGATAGACAAGAGGCAATTCAACACGCCATTGCTGTTGGAGTCACTCGGTTTTTTATTCCAGCCATTGATTCGAATTCAACCCAAGCGATGTATGAATTGGAACAACTGTTTCCAGAGAATATTTTTTTAATGACGGGACTGCATCCGATGTATGTGAAAGAAAACTACGAAGCGGAATTAGCACATGTGGAGCGAGAATTAAAAGCAAGAAAATATTATGCAATTGGTGAAATCGGAATTGATTTATATTGGGATAAAAGCCATCTAAAAGAACAA
>JBIHZQ010000092.1:0-7487 GCA_044231345.1 Flavobacterium sp. | reverse complement strand
AAAATGGTTTATTTAAAAAAGCCCTAGCCCCGGGTGAAGCGGCATCCTTTTGTTTTTTTTAAGAAAAAAAACAAAAGATAAAGCGAAAAACGGGAAATAGCTCCTGATCGAAAAAATTATGGGGTTTAATCGTAACGGATTGCTTTTATAGGTGAAATTTTAGTAATTAAATAAGATGGAATTAATAAAATTATAACACAAATTATTGCAGTTCCTACATTTAGAGCGAGGATATAACCCCAATTTAGATAAACGGGAGCTTCATTAACATAATAGTTTTCTGGATTTAGTTTTATTAGTCCAAAATAATCTTGCAATTTCACAAGTCCGATTCCAATAAGATTTCCCCAGAAAAGTCCTCTTACAATAATATAAAAAGCGTTGTATAGAAATATTTTTCGGATGGACCAGTTTGAGGCGCCTAATGCTTTGAGCATTCCAATCATTTGGGTTCGTTCTAGAATCAGTACTAAAAGTGCAACGGCCATATTTATGGTGGCGACGGCAATCATGAGGATTAGAATTACGATAATATTAAAATCGAAGAGTTTTAGCCACTCAAAAATGAAGTAATATTTTTCTTCAATTGTTTGCGAATCTAGTGTAGCACTGGTTTGTTGATACACTTCTGCTCCTTTTTGGTTAATTAAATTAAAATCTTCGAGGAAGACTTCAAAAGAGCCAACTTGATCTGGAGTCCATTTATTGATTCTTTGAATATGGCGAATATCTCCAATAATATAGGTTGAGTCAAATTCTTGAAAACCGGAATTAAAAATTCCTATGATTGTAAAAACTCGTCTATTAGGCAATTTATTACTTTCAGATTTCATAAAAAAGGTGTTGAATTTATCACCAATTTTCAGGTTTAAACGATCTGCTAAAAATTTAGAGATGAGCACATCTTCTTTAATATTTGAATTAAAAATTGGTAATTGCCCTTCAATAAGATATTCTTCAATGTTTTGCCAGTGATAATCTTCACTGACTCCTTTAAAAATAATTCCTTCAAATGCAGTTGCTGTCTTTATTATACCTGCTTTATTGGCAATGGCTTGAATGTGACTAATTCCTTCCACTGTTTCAAACTTGGGATAAAAATTTTGATGTGTTGAAATTGGTTCAACACTTATTTGAGATTGGTTATCATCATAATTAGAAATGGTAATGTGCCCATTAAAAGCTGCCACTTTCTGTTGGATTTTTTGTTGCAAACCTATTCCAGTTGCAACGGACACAATCATCATGATCATTCCGATTGCAATAGCAAGAATTGCAATTTTTATTATTGGCGCAGAAATACTACTTTTATGGTCTTTAGCAGTACTTACTCTTTTGGCTATAAAATATTCTAAGTTCAAAGGAATTTTAACGTGTTTATTTTGCTAATTTTATTGTTTCAACTGTGTCAAAAATACGCTTTTGAAACTATTTTATAGGATTTATAATTAATTAATATTTTTATTTTAGGCTGATTATGGTTTTATCAATATATTCTTCAATCAAATGGTTTGCAGTTTATTTCCAACGAAACTGGTTTTTATTGGTAATGGGACTCCTCACTCTAGTTCTTTTTTCGTGTAAATCATCCCATTCTTCTTTGAGTAATTCGGAATTTACTAAAAAGAACAAGGTAATAAATAATTCAAAAACGACTCAATTTAGTACGGGAGCGGATAATTTTTTGGGCTATTTTCCATTATTAAAAGGAAAACGTGTGGGCATTGTTACTAATCAAACTGGAAGTATTTCTTATGATACAATAATAAACCTGCCAATTTATGACGGCATTACCACCATTACTTCCGTCGAAAGAAAAACGTGTCATAGTGTAGATTTTTTATATCGTAATGCAATTAATTTACAGAAAATTTATGCACCAGAGCATGGATTTCGGGGAACAGCTGATGCGGGTGAGCACGTAATTGATGGCAGGGACACCAAGACAAATCTTCCCATAATTTCACTTTATGGCGAAAATAGGAAGCCAAAACCAAATCATTTAGAAGGAATCGATGTGTTGCTTTTTGATTTACAAGATGTTGGCGCTCGTTTTTATACCTACATCTCTACATTACATTACATTATGGAAGCATGTGCAGAAAATAATATTTCACTCATAGTTTTAGACCGCCCCAACCCGAATGGAGGAATTGTAGATGGGCCGTTGTTAGAAAAAGAGTACACCAGTTTTGTTGGAATGCATCAAATTCCAATTTTGCACGGCATGACAATTGGAGAATATGCTCAGATGATAAATGGCGAAAAATGGCTTAAAGATGGCCTTCAATGCAATCTTAACGTAATTGCATGTTCGGCTTATACTAGAGAAATGGAATATAATTTACCTATAAAGCCGTCACCCAACTTACCCAATTCACAGGCAATAAATCTTTATGCCAGCTTGTGTCTTTTTGAAGGAACTAATGTGAGTGTGGGTAGAGGGACAGAAAAACAGTTTCAATTGTATGGTTCACCCTATTTACCAAAAGGAGATTTTAGCTTTATTCCGATGCCAAATTTTGGCGCAAAAGAACCTATCTATAAAGGAATTGAGTGTTTTGGAGAGGATTTGAGTGGTGCTCCAAAAACAAATAAATTAGAATTAAAATGGCTGCTCAAGGCTTATAATGAAACGGCTGATCAATCCACTTTTTTTAATCCATTTTTTACAAAATTGGCTGGTACAAAAAAACTACAAGCACAAATTGAGGCGGGTTTGACTGAAGATGTTATTCGTGAAAGTTGGAAGTCAGGCCGACAAGAATTTCTAAACATGAGGGAACGGTACTTAATTTATTAATTAAACCATTACAAAGGCAATCGCTTTTTCATTTCTTCAACAATGTTGAATGCCGCTGGACAAATAGCAACATTTTTTAGCGTTAAATTCGAAATCTGTTGGAATTTTTTTCGATCAGTATGCGGGAATTCGCGACATGCTTTTGGACGCACATCATAAATCATACATGCATTTTCATTGTCTAAAAACGTACACGGAACACTTTGCAACACATAATCTTTGTCTTCATCAATTTGCAAATACTGGTCGATAAATTGTTGGGGTTTTTGTCTTAAATACTTGGAAACTCTTTCTATATCTGCCGATGTAAATAGTGGCCCTGTCGTTTTACAACAATTGGCACATTTCAAACAATCGGTTTTTTTGAATTCGGCGTTGTGCAAATCCTGCATTACATAATCCAAATTCTTAGGCGTTTTCTTTTTTAGCTTATCGAAATACTTTTTGTTTTCGATATGCTTATCTTTGGCCTCTTTAGGAAGATTGTTTAAAAGGTGTTTCAAGTTTAAAGTTTAAAGTTGGAGCCACAAAAGTAACAAACTTCTATATTAATAACTAAATTATGGAGCGATTGCTTCGTACCTCGCAATGACCATGAAAGACCTATTTGGAAAAGCCATTCTCGATTTTCAGACTAATAATTCTCCCGAGGATTTGATTACCGAAACTACCATTTCTGAAGAAGATGAAATGTCGGTTGCCTATTTATTTCGGGATTTTTCTGGCATGCCCATTTTAGAACAAAAAGCACTTTTACTTTCCAAAGGTAAAGTTTTGGATGTTGGTTGTGGTGCTGGAAGTCATAGTTTGTATTTGCAAAACGAAAAAAATCTAGAAGTAACCGCGATTGATATTTCTGAGAAAGCAATTGAATCTTGTAAACTGAGAGGTGTTTCAGATGCAAAAGTTGAAAATATATTACAATTTGAAACCGACGAAAAATTTGATACTCTACTGTTATTAATGAATGGGACGGGGATTTTCGGAAAACTAGCAAACATTTCTCAATACCTTCAAAAACTAAAATCGTTATTGGCTGTAAACGGGCAAATCCTAATTGATTCTTCCGATATCATTTATATGTTTGATGAAGATGAAGATGGTGGAAAATGGATTGATGGTGCTGCTTATTATGGGGAATTAGAATTTACAATTTCGTATAAAGGCCAAAAGGAAACTTCTTTTCCTTGGTTGTATTTGGATTATAACACGTTGCAAAATGCGGCTATTGCCAATGGATTAAAATGTGAATTAGTTTTGGAAGGCGAACATTATGATTATTTAGCTTCGCTTTCAATATAAAAAATAAAATTATGGAAAATTCAGAACTAGAAAAATTACGTTACCCAATTGGGAAATTCATTGCTCCTATTCACTATTCAAATGAATATCTTTCAGAGAGAATTTCCGAAATAGCTAATTTCCCTGAAAAACTAAAAAGGGAAGTATCAAATTTAACAGATGAACAACTCGATACCCCTTATCGAAATGACGGTTGGACAATTCGCCAAGTAATTCACCATTGCGCCGATAGTCACATGAATTGTTATATTCGTATAAAATGGGCATTGACAGAGTTAAAACCAACAATAAAATATTACCACGAAGAACTTTGGTCTGAGTTACATGATAATTTAACCATGCCAATTCAATCTTCCTTATTATTACTTGAAGGTCTGCACTTTCGATTGGCTTATTTAATGACAAGTTTGTCAAGCGTGGATTTGAAAAAATCATTCATTCATCCTGAACATTCAAAAGAATTCAAAATAGAGGAAATTATAGGTATTTATGCTTGGCATGGAAACCATCACCTTACTCATATATTAGAGTTGAAGAAAAGAAAAAAGTGGTAATTATAAACTAATCTATTATTATTTTACTATAATTAAATCTGTAGTTGCAATTATATCTTCCAATGCTGAGTACAAAATGTCTAAATCTTCCTCTGAATTATAAGCATTAATTGAATATCGAATATAGTGGTTACCATTCAAAGGCATTATTGGAATTTCAATCTTATATTTTTCAAAAAGCAACTCTTTCAATTCATTAGGATTGGAGATATTAATTGGAATACTTGCCATTTGTCCTAAAAAATCTTCGGTAATTGGACATATGGGTTGTGTATGAAGCAAATCACAAAAACGTTGATAATTGTCAAAAACTAATTGCTTACATTTCTTTGATTTGGTTCTCCAGTCGTTTTGATTTAGAAACTCTATCACTTTTGGAGTACATAAAAATGCTGAAATTTCTCTAGTTCCCTGAAATTCATGATAATCCAAAAATTGACTTTCGCTTGGAGAAATACTTTCATAGCCCCAACCCACAATAAGCGGATCTAACATTTCTTGAAAACTCTTTTTCACATATAGAAAAGAACTTCCCTTAGGTGCTAACATCCATTTATGTAATGTTCCTGTGTAAAAATCAGGATTCAAATCTGTAATATTTAAATCAATATGACCCGGAACATGTGCTCCGTCAATAATAGTAATCAATCCTAATTCACGTGCTTTTTCGCAAATTTCCTTGACAGGAAAAATTAATGCTGTAGTACTTGAAATTTGATTTAAGAAAACAATTTTTGTATTTGATGTATAAACGCTCCAGAATTCTTCTATTATTTGTTCTTTTGAAACTACTGGAATTGCTATTTTTTGGCGAATGTATTTAGCTCCAGATTTTTTGCAATAAAAATTCCAAGTTCTGTCCATTGCTCCATATTCATGATTTGTGCTAAGAATTTCATCTCCCTCTTTTAAATCCAAACTTCGCATAATTGTATTAATTGCAGTAGTTGGATTTGGAGTAAAAAAGAAATCATTTGGATTGCAACCTACATATTTAGCAAGACTTTGTTTGGCTTTATGCAGGTATTCTTTTTGTTTTTTTATTAAAAAATAAACAGGCTCCGTTTCTAATTCCAATTGAAAACGTTGAAATTCTTCAAAAATTGGTTTTGGGCAAGCACCAAAAGAACCATGATTCAAAAAAGTAATAGTTGGATCAAGAAGAAATTGTGTTTTCATTTAAACTAGTAAGAAATTAAAATAATTTATTAAGGAATATTCAAGTATTTATGTGTCTGTAATGAAAAACGCCATTTTGGATTATTCATCACATAATCTACAATTAGCGGCGTCATTTCTTCTTTTTTGCTCCATTCTGGCTGAAGAAATAGTATGGCATTACCGTTAACTTTTTCGGCTTGTTCTTCGGCAAAAATAAAATCGTGTTTGTTGTGAATGATTACCTTTAGCTCGTTGGCATTATCATAAACCGTTTTTGTTGGTAATTTATTTTTCTTTGGGGAAAGACAAATCCAATCCCAGGTTCCTGTTAATGTATACGCTCCAGAAGTTTCAATGTGTACTTTTAAGTTTTTTTCTTTTAGTTGTTGAGTAAGTAGGGTCATGTTCCACATTAAGGGTTCTCCTCCAGTAACCACAACAGTTTCAGAATACTTTATGGCATTTTCTACAATTACCTTTGTGGCAGTAGGGGGGTGCAATTCTGCGTTCCAACTTTCTTTGACATCACACCAATGACAACCTACATCACAACCTCCTATTCGAATAAAATAAGCTGCTGTTCCTGTATGATATCCTTCGCCTTGGATGGTGTAAAACTCTTCCATAAGGGGAAGCATTTCTCCTTTTTCAACTGCCGATTGTAATTCTTTTTTAAGCATTTTTAATAATAATTGGGTGCAAAGATACTGAATTTGAAAATGAGAAAATTTAGAAATAGCTTTTATTGGCAATAAAAAAACCGATACTATAAAAGTACCGGTTTTGAAATTATCTCAGAATAAATTACTATTTCAATGCTTTTAGCGATTGAGTTGCATATTCATTGGCTGGATCTAATTCTAATGTTTTGGCAAAATATTCTTTTGCTTTGACCCTGTCGGTGTTAGCATAAGCGGCTGCAATTGCATTATACGATTCTATAAATTTAGTTTTTATTGCGGGTTTAGCTAACTCTTCAGGGCCTTTTGCCGTAACTACATCAATATATTCTTGATAATACTTAATGATCATCGGGTCATTTTCGAGTAAATTATTTGTTCTAGCTCTAAAGATATAGGCGTCTTGTGTGGTTGGAGAGGCAGTAATTACGTTTCCAAAAGCAATATCTGCTTTTTTCAGTTCTTCAACATTTGGTTTTACTACATCTTTTTTAGTGTTATTGTAGTATAAAGAATTTCCTAAGTAAAAATTATCTAATAAATAATTTTTAGAATTCACATTCGTTACTGCAATATCATAAATAGCAGCAGCTTCTTTGAACAATTTTTGCTCATAAAACTTTTTCCCAACTTCACTCAAGTCGTTAGTCATAGAAATTTCCATTTCAACTGCTTTTTTGATAAAGGAAACTCCAAGCTCGAAGGCAGCTAAATCGACTGATTTAGTTTCTAGATTATTTGACTTACGCATTTTTGCTAAGCCCAAATACAAATAATCTCTAGCGATAATTTTATTTTTTGGGTTTCCAATAAAATTTTCCAATGCTGAAATTGCGGCATCGGTATTACCATTTTCATAGGCAGCATAGCCCAAATATCTGAAAATCCTTGGATTTACTTTATCCAATTCTTTCATTTTATTGGCTTCAACCTCTAGAGCTTTGTAGTCTTTGGCAAGAATTAAAAAGTCGGCATGACGCATGCGTG
>JBIHZQ010000091.1:0-7514 GCA_044231345.1 Flavobacterium sp. | reverse complement strand
AAACCTTATTTTGAAAAAGGAAAAGCTTGGGAGTTTACCTCAATTCAGCGAAATATTTACTTTAGTGAAAATAAAAAAATAGCTTGGTTTGATGAACTTTTGGATACTCAAATGAAAATTTGCCGAGGCTCTGGAGTGCTAATCAAAACTGGAGACCAATGGAAAATAGCACATTATGTACTTTCTATGACAATCCCTAATGACAAAACTACCGAAGTAGTAGCAATAAAAAAAGAAATAGAATCCGAAGATATTCAAAAACTAAAAGCTAAAAAAAGATAGCAAATAAATTTAGGATTTTTGATGATTCTTTAGTTGTTCTAGCATGATTTTGGTGGTTTTCGAAAGGTCAAATTGATGCTGCCAACCCCAATCTTTTCTAGCAAAACTATCATCAATGCTTGCAGGCCAACTGTCGGCGATTTTTTGTCGAAAATCTGGCTCATAACTAATTTCAAATCCAGGAAGATGCTTTTTTATTTCATTTGAAATTTCGACAGGCGTGAAACTGATTGCTGCCAAGTTGTATGCCGACCTTATTTTAACGTTCTCAGGCTCCGTTTGCATAATTTCAATAGTGGCCCGAATCGCGTCATCCATATACATCATTGGCATTTTGGTATCCGATTTTAAAAAACATTCGTAGTGACCCTCAGAAAGTGCTTTATGAAAAATATCAACCGCATAATCAGTTGTACCGCCACCAGGAGGAGAAGACCAACTAATTAATCCAGGATAACGAATACTTCTAACATCAACACCATAGGTATTGTGATAATATTCACACCACCTTTCTCCGGATTGTTTGCTAATTCCATACACGGTAGAGGGCTCCATTATCGTATATTGAGGCGTATTTTCTTTAGGCGTTGTTGGTCCAAAAACCGCAATACTCGAAGGCCAAAATATTTTTTTTATTTTTTTTGCTTTGGCCAAATTCAAAACGTGAAACAATGAATTCATATTTAAATCCCATGCAAATGCTGGGTTTTTTTCGGCCGTTGCAGACAATAACGCTGCCATTAAATAGACCTCATCTATTTGATGCATTTCAACTAAATGTTCAATCTGATTAAAATCAAGCGCATTAACTACTTCGAAAGGACCTGAATTTACTACGTCTACATTCAGCTTTCGAATATCGGAAG
Source organism: Flavobacterium sp. (assembly GCA_044231345.1). Taxonomy (GTDB): domain Bacteria; phylum Bacteroidota; class Bacteroidia; order Flavobacteriales; family Flavobacteriaceae; genus Flavobacterium. The sequence goes on along the minus strand of JBIHZQ010000091.1, from coordinate 6,366 downwards.
CAATTACGTTTTCAACTCCATAAATTGCTCTTAATCTTTGTGTTAGCTCAGTTCCGATTTGGCCACAAGCACCGATAATTAATATTTTTGTACTCATTAGTTGCTATTTTATTGGGTAAAGATAGTGTTTTAGAAAAAAGTAAGGCTGGATTTAAATTGAACCAAACGTACTGCTAATTTATGAATTAACCTTTGTAACTTTGTGCCAAATCATATTAAAATGAAAATTCAGTTAGGGCTATTATTTTTGATGTTGTTTTTTGTTACTTCTTGCCAAGACGAGAATCAAAAACGCCAAGTAGAGACAAGTAAAGAAGCCCAAAAAAAAGCACTTATTTACAAAACCATTGAATCCAACTGGAATTTTGAAGCAAATTATACTAACGCTGCTTCGAAAGGATTGGCTGAGCTATGGCCTGAATGGAGAGTATTCATCAATGACTTGAATGAAAAACCAAAAAGTACCTTAGGCGCATTTCAACAAAAGTCAAAAAAATTATCAGACAATGTTGCAAAACTTACCACTACAATCCCTTCTGCTTATAATAAGCCTGAAATAAAAAGTAGGATTTCAGTGTTAAAAACAAAAATTAATGCTCTAGATTTATATATTCATTTGGATGAGATTCCAACAAACAAAATCATTTTAGTAATTGAAGAAATCAACATAGAATTGACTTCGCTACAAGCACAATTTGACGAAATTGTAAGAAAAACCACCATTCCAAAAGAAGAAGGAGAACTAGACATGATTCGGATGTTAGATACCACTAGAGCCATTCCTACTCCAATAAAATAATACAAAATTTAATACAAAATTGAGCAAAGCAGCTGTAATTAGCGCCTATGAAAAGGCCGAAAAAAGTACTCAAATTTCTACTTATTTACTTCAAAAAGAGAGCAAAACCCAACTAAAAGGACTAGTCGGATCGTCTATTTCTTTTGTGATAAATGCTCTTTTTAAAAAAACACAATTGCCTTTTTTGTTAGTTTTGAATGATAAAGAAGAAGCTGCCTATTACTTGAATGACTTAGAACAACTAATTAGCGATCAAGACGTACTCTTTTATCCTGGTTCCTACCGGTTGCCTTACCAAATTGAAGAGACTGATAACTCAACAGTTTTGTTGCGGGCAGAAGTACTCAACAGACTCAATTCGCGCAAAAAACCTGCCCTAATTGTTTCCTATCCAGAGGCCCTTTTCGAGAAAGTAGTGTCTAAAAAAGAATTGGAAAAAAACACACTTACGGTAGCGGTTGGAGATCAAATTTCTATTGATTTTATTAACGAAGTCTTGTTTGAATATGAATTTAAACGCGTTGACTTTATCGCAGAACCAGGTGAATTCTCAGTTCGTGGAGGCATCGTGGATGTGTTTTCATTTTCTAATGACCACCCCTATCGTATTGAATTTTTTGGAAACGAAGTAGACAGCATTCGAAGTTTTGATGTAGAAACTCAACTCTCGATTGAAGCCCAACGTAAAATTGCTATCATCCCCAATCTAGAAAACACCTTTTTTGAAGAAAATCGGGAAAATTTTCTGAATACTATTTCGGAAAAAACAGTCCTTTTTATTCAAGATTCTGAGGGGCTGGTTTCAAAATTAGATCGGATGTTTATTAAAGCAGTGGAAAAATATAACTCCTTAAATTCTCCCATAAAACATATTGCCCCAGAACATTTATTTGTTAATCAAGCTAGTTTTATGGCTAAAGCGATTGGGTTTACGATAGTCGAATTGGGTTCAAAAACACTATTTAACCCCACTAAAACAGTACCATTTCACATTCATCCTCAACCGTCTTTTAATAAACAATTTGATTTATTATTAAATAATCTCAGCGACAACCATTTCAATGGAATAACGAACTACTTATTTTGTTCTAATGATGGGCAAGCAAAACGATTTCATGATATTTTTCAGAGTTTAGATGAGGCCAATCATGAAAGTGTTAGAAAGCAATACGACACCATTACTTTGCCCTTATTTCAAGGATTTATAGATGAAGAAATGCAAATTGCTTGTTATACTGACCATCAAATTTTTGAACGCTATCATAAGTTTAACCTTAAAAACGGACATTCAAAAAAACAAACCATCACCTTAAAAGAGTTAACTACGTTGGCGGTTGGAGACTATGTTACACATATTGATCACGGAATTGGGCGTTTTGGTGGATTGCAAAAAATTCAGGTCGAAGGAAAAACTCAAGAAGCTATTAAACTGGTTTATGCCGACAATGATATCGTATACGTAAGCATTCATTCGCTTCACAAAATATCAAAATTCAACGGAAAAGACGGTACTCCCCCTAAAATCTATAAATTAGGTTCCAATGCGTGGAAAATACTAAAACAAAAAACCAAAGCCCGAGTCAAACATATCGCATTTAATTTAATCCAATTATATGCCAAAAGAAGATTAGAAAAAGGGTTTCAATACAAGCCAGATAGTTACTTACAATTGGAATTAGAAAGTTCTTTTATCTATGAAGACACCCCCGATCAAACAAAAGCCACGCAAGACGTAAAGGCGGATATGGAAAGTGAACGGCCAATGGATCGTTTGGTCTGCGGAGATGTAGGATTTGGAAAAACGGAAGTCGCCATTCGTGCCGCATTCAAGGCAGTTGACAACGGAAAACAAGTAGCAATATTAGTTCCAACAACCATTTTGGCCTATCAACATTATCGAACTTTCACTGAAAGATTGAAGGAAATGCCAGTTACTATTGGTTATTTAAACCGATTTAGAACAGCCAAACAAAAATCAGAAACCCTAAAAGATTTAGCCGAAGGGCGATTGGATATTCTAATTGGAACCCATCAATTAGTCAACAAAAATGTCACTTTTAAAAATTTAGGATTGCTAATTGTTGATGAAGAACAAAAATTTGGCGTCAACGTGAAAGACAAACTAAAAACGATTGCAGCCAACGTCGATACCCTTACTTTGACTGCAACCCCAATTCCAAGAACGTTGCAGTTCTCGTTAATGGCTGCAAGAGATTTATCCGTAATTACGACTCCCCCACCTAATAGGTATCCAATTGAATCACACGTAGTTGGTTTTAATGAAGAACTAATTCGAGATGCGGTTTCCTATGAAATTCAGCGCAACGGACAAGTGTTCTTCATCAATAACCGAATTGAAAACATCAAAGAAGTTGCTGGAATGATTCAGCGATTAGTTCCCAATGCACGTGTTGGTATTGGTCACGGACAAATGGAAGGCAAGAAATTAGAAGAGTTAATGCTCGCTTTTATGAATGGCGAATTTGACGTTTTGGTAGCAACAACCATCATTGAAAGTGGTTTAGATGTTCCAAATGCCAATACGATTTTCATCAATAATGCTAATAACTTTGGACTATCCGATTTACATCAAATGCGAGGTCGCGTGGGACGAAGCAACAAAAAAGCATTTTGTTATTTTATTTGTCCGCCCTACTCCGCAATGACTGATGATGCTCGAAAACGAATTCAGGCATTGGAACAATTTAGCGAATTAGGAGGCGGATTTAATATTGCTATGAAAGACTTAGAAATTCGTGGTGCGGGCGATTTATTAGGCGGTGAACAAAGTGGTTTTATTAACGAAATTGGTTTTGAAACCTATCAAAAAATCATGAATGAAGCCATCGATGAATTAAAAGAAAAGGAATTTAAAGAATTATATGCCGAACAAGATAATGGCATTGAAAAAGACTATGTAAAAGACATTCAGATTGATAGTGATTTTGAATTATTATTTCCTGACGAATACATCAATAACGTCTCCGAACGCCTTAATTTGTATAATGAATTAAGCACTATCAAAGACGAAGAAGTGCTTCTGGCGTATGAAAATAAACTAGTTGACCGTTTTGGCCCCTTGCCAAAACAGGCTGTTGCGTTGTTGAATAGCATTCGGGTAAAATGGATTGCAACTCGATTAGGAATTGAAAAATTAGTCTTGAAACAAGGAAAAATGATTTGTTATTTTGTTTCCGATCAACAGAGTGATTATTATCAGTCCAATCGTTTTTACCAAGTACTGCAATTTGTGCAAAAACAACCCAATTTGTGTAAAATGAAAGAAAAACAAACGCCCAATGGGTTGCGGTTATTACTGACTTTTGATCAAGTGAAGACTATAAAAAAGGCCTTAGAATTGATTGAGATGATTAACTAAAATAATAAAAAGCATCTTCTAAATGCTCAAGTACAAAGCCCTTATTTTCTTTCTGAATAGCGATAATATCAAACCGAACGTCAACGTCTAACTCTCTAGAAATGACATATTCGTTGATTGCTTTTACCAATAATTGGATTTTCTTGGGTTTCACGAAATCTTGCGGGAGACCAAAATCGATGCTTGAGCGGGTTTTTACTTCAACTACCGCTAATACAGTGCCTTTTTGTGCAATAATATCTACTTCCGCTTTTTGAAAAGTCCAGTTGGTTTCAAGTATTTTATAGCCGTTTTTTTCTAAAAACTCAACTGCTAATTCTTCTCCTAATGTGCCTAATTCATTGTGTTCGGCCATGATTTAATTTGTTTTATTTGGCGTAAATTTTAGTTATTATTTTATTCGAACTTCAAAGTCGTTTCTTTATCGGTGCTTTCTAGGAGTACTTTTTTACCAAAAATCAAGGTGTTATTATCGTGTATGTGTCCAGCGGGAAAGTTAAAAACTACTGGGAAGTCATATTTTTTGGTGATGTCTAAAATAATTTGGTGCGCTGATTTTCCCCACGGAATTTGATTATCGTGCATTTTAATAAAACTACCTACCACCAAACCGTTTAATCCTTCAAAACATCCGCAACGTTTTAAACTGAGCATCATTCTATCAACGTGGTATAAATATTCGTCTAAATCTTCCAGAAAAAGAATTTTCCCTTTGCAATTTACCTGGGATTCAGAACCCATCAAACTGTATAAAATAGATAAATTACCGCCCACTAATTCGCCTTCAGCAACACCTAATTTATTTTCGTTTTCACAAGAAACGGTATATTGTAATGCCTCGCCAAAGAGTGATTTTCGCAATGTTTCTTTTACTTCTAGAGATGCTTTTTCTACATTTACGGGCATAATTCCATGAATAGAAGCAATTCCGAGTGTGTTCAAATGACTATGTAAAACGGTCACATCGCTGAATCCAATTATCCATTTTGGGTTTTCTTTAAATCTAGAAAAATCGATCAAATCTAACATTCTGGCCGTTCCATATCCGCCGCGAACGCACCAAATTGCTTTTACATTTGGATTATCAATCATGTTTTGAAAATCGACGGCACGTTGTTCATCGGTTCCAGCAAGTTGGTTATCGTCCAGACCAATTGTTTGTCCGACAACTACATTTAGACCCCAGCTTTTTGCCAGTGTTATTGCGGGTTTCAAATTATCATCGATGTTTTTTCTCGCGGTTGCCACAATAGCAATCGTATCGCCTTTTTGTAAATTTGGAGGTGTAATCATTATTTTTTGTGCTTGAGAATGTAACGTCAAAAAAAGTATTAAAAATAAAAAGAATGTGCTTTTCTTCATTGGAATATGAAATCAATAAACAAATGTATAAAAGTTATGGCGAATGTACTACCGATATAGCTATTTTTACTTTATTCGTTGGTATAGCCCTGATCGAAGCGGCATCCCACGCTTTTATGCGTGGATATAGCGAAGAGCAGGAAATAGCTCCAAATAAAAAAATTAAAACTCTCAAAAGGATTGCTTATTTTTGCATTCATACTGATTTTTTCTCGGTGTTTTAAACTAAAATTATGTTACAAAATCCAAAAAGATATACCATAACGGCAGCGTTGCCTTATACAAACGGACCCATTCATATCGGTCATTTAGCGGGTGTTTATGTGCCTTCAGATATTTATTCTCGTTATTTACGATTGCAAGGAAGGGACGTTTTGTTTGTTTGCGGAAGCGACGAGCACGGAGTTGCTATTTCAATGAAAGCTAAAAAAGAAGGGGTTTCGCCTCAGGAAGTAATCGATAAATACGATGGAATTATTCGGAAATCGTTTGTTGATTTTGGAATTTCTTTCGACAACTATTCGAGAACTTCTTCAAAAATTCATCACGATACCGCCTCCGAATTTTTCAAAAAATTATACGATAAAGGCGATTTTGTTGAACAAGTCACCGAGCAATTGTATGACGCAAAAGCAAATCAATTTTTGGCAGACCGATTTGTGATTGGAACCTGTCCAAAATGTGGCAATGAAGAAGCGTATGGCGACCAATGTGAAAAATGTGGTTCGACATTAAATGCAACCGATTTAATCAACCCAAAATCAACTATTACGGGAGAAACGCCAATAATGAAAGCAACGAAACATTGGTTTTTGCCTTTGGATCG